>CAJXRU010000032.1 GCA_913060565.1 uncultured Gammaproteobacteria bacterium
GTCCTTTTTGCGTCGGCTTTGCAGCGGAAACACAGGATGTTGAAACCTATGCTCGTGGAAAACTCGCTCGCAAAAAATTAGACATGATAGCCGCTAATAATGTCAGCATTGCAGGACAAGGATTTAACAGCGATGACAATGCACTCACATTATATTGGAAACAAGGTAAACTTGATTTACCGTTGGCCGATAAACAAGAATTAGCAAAACAACTAGTAGTTGAAATTATTAAGCATTACAATCATGCCCAATAATTTATAATGCATCGCAGTTTAACAACACAACCACAGCAGTAGGATTAGTTGCCTCATGGCCGTCACTAAAAAATCGAACCGTCGCGAACAAATACTCCAATCATTAGCTCATATGCTTGAAACCCCAGGAAATCGTATTACTACGGCAAAACTGGCGGCAGAAGTAGGCGTATCAGAAGCAGCACTTTATCGCCACTTTCCGTCTAAAGCGCGCATGTTTGAAGGCTTAATCGAATTTATTGAGCAGTCTGTGTTGTCACGCGTCAATATCATCACAAGCGAAGAGAAGAACACCCTCTTACGTTGCCATCACATCATTCAATTAGTTTTATTGTTTGCTGAAAAGAACCCTGGTATTACCCGTATTTTAACTGGGGATGCATTGTTGGGTGAGCATGACAGATTGCGCGATCGAATTAGTCAACTATTTGATAAGTTAGAAACGCATTTAAAACAAATTTTGCGCGAGCGAAAACTACGCGAAGGCAAGAGCTTTGACATAGATGAAGCACAGCTCGCAAACATGCTATTAGCCTATGCTGAAGGACGCGTTAATCAATTTGTTCGCAGTGGCTTTAAAACAAAACCCACTGAAGGGTTTGAACAACAGTGGCAGCAATTTGCTAAATTGTTAGGATAATAAAAAAGGGCGTTCAACGCCCTTTTTTAATATTTAAATTGCCGTTTTAAATACCGTACTGTTCACGATAAGCCGTTACGCTTGCTAGCGTATCGCCCATTTCGCCTTTCTCAGTTAAGTAACCAATTAAGTCACCTAAAGTCACGATTGAAATCATAGTTGAGCCATAATCACGCTCAATCTCTTGAATCGCAGATAACTCGCCTTGACCTTTTTCTTGACGATCTAAGGCAATTAGTACGCCAGCTAGTTCCGCACCTGCATCATTAATGATATCCATTGATTCGCGAATAGCTGTACCTGCGGTAATAACATCATCCACCAGCATAACTTTGCCTTTCAACTCGCTACCTACCAAGCTGCCACCTTCGCCATGGGCTTTTTTCTCTTTGCGGTTAAAGCAATATGGCATATCAATATCATGCTGTTCACACAGTTGCAGAGCAGTTGCAGAAGCAATTGGGATCCCTTTATACGCAGGGCCAAATAATAAGTCGTAGTCAACACCGCTATCAATTAGCGCTGCCGCGTAAAAACGACCTAAGCGCGCTAAATCACGACCTGTATTAAACAAACCAGCGTTAAAGAAATAGGGGCTAATGCGGCCTGACTTAAGGGTGAATTCACCAAACTTTAATACACCACGTTCTAACGCAAATTCAATAAAATCAATTTGATACTGTTTCATCTCTCTACCCTATTTCAAAGTTTCTAACTGTTTAACGAATAAATCTTTAATACCGCCTTGCGCCAACGAAAGCATCGATAATAGCTCTTGATGGCTAAAAGGTTCACCTTCTGCTGTGCCTTGCACTTCAATCATTTTACCATTATCAGCCATGACAACATTCATGTCTGTTTCAGCATCGCTGTCTTCTGGGTAATCTAAGTCACAAACCGCTTCACCCTTATAGATGCCAACTGAAATAGCAGCAATCATGTATTTTAGCGGATCTTTTTTAATCATTTTATTTTCTTGCATATAGCGAAGCGCTTCGACAAGCGCAACACAGGCACCTGTAATAGACGCTGTGCGTGTTCCGCCATCGGCTTGAATTACGTCGCAATCCAAGGTAATCGTAAACTCTCCCAAAGCTTCCAAATCAACTGCTGCACGTAATGAACGTGCAATAAGACGTTGTATCTCTAACGTGCGACCGCCTTGTTTGCCAGCATTAGCCTCACGGCGCATACGCGAATGCGTTGAACGAGGTAGCATGCCATATTCAGCAGTGATCCAACCTTGGCCTTTGCCCTTTAAGAAACGTGGAACACCGACTTCAACAGTGGCGTTACATAAAACCTTAGTGCCACCAAACTCAACCAAAACTGAGCCTTCTGCATGTTCGGTGTAATTACGGGTAAAGCTTACTTCCCTTACTTGATCATTACGGCGTCCGCTTGGACGCTCCATCGTTGTTGCAGTCATGGCATCTACTCAATTAATTAAAGATTAAATTTGTTGGGTATTATAAAGCGACTGCCCATTGATAGCTATGGGAACTTGGAGATTTGAAGGGTACAAACAACGGAGGTAGACGTGAAAAATCCAGTGATGTTAGTCACTGGATTCTTGATCTCATCGGACAAGCTGACAAGCTTTTAATAACTCGCGTTTGCTAGTAATGTTTATTTTACTTGTGTTGTTAAAATCCAATCGCTTAATAGACGAACACCGTGGCCTGTACCACCAGATTGTGAAACACCTTTATCGGATTTAGTCAGTGCGTTACCTGCGATATCTAAGTGAGCCCATTTAGTATCACCAGTAAATGCTTTTAAGAACATTGCCGCTGTTGATGCACCAGGGCCGCCAGAACCAAGGTTTGTCATGTCAGCAATTGGGCTTTTCAGCATATCGCCGTATGCAAGCGGTAAACGCCATAGCTTTTCTTCAACATTTTTACCTGACGCAGTTAGCTGTGTGACTAACGTATCGTCATCACTAAATATTGCTGAATAACGGTTACCAACGGCGCGAATTTTTGAACCAGTTAATGTCGCAACATCAATCATTACTTTAGGAGAATAGTGCTTACGTGCATACCACAAGCTATCAGCCAGTACTAAACGACCTTCAGCATCAGTGTTTAGAATTTCTACACTCTTACCTTCAGCTGTCATCACAACATCACCAGGCGCAACAGATGTTTTAGAAACCATGTTTGCCGCCATGCCCATTACAGCAACAACATTCACTGGCGCTTTTTGCAATGCCATCGCTTTAACGGTACCTAAAACAGCAGCAGCACCGGCCATGTCAGACTTCATATTAGCGATAGAGCTACCCGTCTTAACGTTATAACCGCCTGAATCAAATGTTATGCCTTTACCGACTAAAGCGATAGGAGCATCATCACTGCCTTTCCAATGAGCAACAACTAAACGTGAACCTTCAGATGAACCACGTCCCACCGCATGTAATGCGCCCATACCCATTTTCTTAATTTGCTTAGGTGTTAATACTTTAACGTCAACACCCAGTTTTTTAAGTTCTTTTGCTGCTTTAGCAAAATGCGCTGGATTCATTTCTGTAGGAACTTCAGACGTTAAATCACGAGCTAAGAATACACCAGCTTCAATGGCTTCAAGCTTTTCGTAACGAGATTCAGCTTTACTTGGCTGTGAAACCACCATTCGATAGTTTTTTTCACTTGGGCGTTTTTTTGATAAGTATTTATCAAATTTATAAGCACGTAAGTTAATACCGTGGGCTAATTGAGCAGCAAAACTTGCATTACTTACGCTGTCAGAAACACCTTGTGTAAAGACTTGAACATCACTCGCCTTAGTACCTTTTAGTTTTGCACTGATGCTAGCGCCGACTAAATTTACGTCGCCTGCGTTAAGTTTCGTATCTTCACCTAAACCTACAACAATAAGTCGCTGAGCATTTAATCCAGCAGGTGCTAGTAACTCAACGATTTCCTTAGATTTACCACTAAAATCAGCCGCTTTTAATGCTGCAGAAATTTGTGATTGAGACTGCTTGTCTAAACGTTTTAAGTCCGGAGATATTTCATCGCCAGCTTGAAATACAACAACTGAGTCAGCTTTTTTCGCAGACGATGAAAAATCAAATTTTTCAGCCAGCGCAGATTGACTTAATCCAAATGCAGCAAGTGTTGCAGCTACGGTAAGACTTTTCTTGATAAACATAAGGTTCTCACAAATTAACAAGGTTGATTAAAATAAACGGCGCAGATAATGACATAATATGTCTAAACCTGCAATTGCTGTTTGTACCTGCAATCGTTAAAAATAGCGATTAAGAAGTCGCTATTTTATTAATTGCAGGTGTAACTATCTATTCATCATTGGTGACAAAGTGCGATGCAGCAGCAGAAAACACAACATCAGTTGAACTGTTTAATGCGGTCTCTGCTGAATCTTGAATCACGCCGATAATAAAGCCAATAGCAACCACTTGCATCGCGATATCATCAGTAATACCAAACAAGCTACAAGCTAATGGAATTAACAGTAGCGAACCACCAGCCACGCCAGACGAACCACACGCGGCAACCGACGCAACCAAGCTCAGTAAAATAGCCGTAGTAAAATCAACATCAATACCCAGCGTATTCGCCGTAGCTAATGTCAGTACGGTAATCGTAATTGCCGCACCTGCCATGTTTACCGTGGCTCCCAGCGGGATAGAGACCGAATAGGTATCTTCGTGTAAATTTAGTTTTTTACAAAGCGCCATGTTAACTGGAATATTCGCGGCAGAACTACGTGTGAAAAACGCAGTAATACCTGACTCTCTAAGACAAGTAAGCACTAACGGGTATGGATTTTTACGGGTCACTGAAAACACGATCAGCGGATTGATAATCAGGGCTATCATTAACATTGAGCTGACTAGCACAATCACCAAACGACTATATTCAGCCAATGTATCAAAGCCAGTAGTCGCCACTGTATTAGCGACCAGCCCTAAAACACCTAATGGCGCAAACTTAATCACTAGACGTACAATAGAAGATATGGCATCAGAAATGTCTTGTACCGCAGTTTTTGTCGAGCTATTAGCCTTTTTAAGAGCGATACCTAAGCCGATACCCCACGCTAGAATACCTACAAAATTACCTGTCATAATCGCGTTAATTGGATTATCGACTATTTTAAACGCTAAGGTTTGTAATACTTCAGCTAATCCTTGCGGTGGGTTTGCATTAGCACCGGCCAAATCGAGTGTCAGTACAGTGGGAAATGCAAAACTCATCAATACAGCAATCATCGCTGCACTTAATGTCCCTAAAAAATATAAACCAACGATAGGTTTAATATTGGCTTCGCTGTCTGATTTTTGATTAGCAATCGATGACGCAACTAATACGAATACTAGAATTGGTGCCACAGCTTTCAAGCCACCAATAAATAATGATCCAAATAGAGATAGAGATTTGGCCGCTTCTGGTGCTGACAACGCCAGTGCCACGCCCAAGATTATCCCAATAATGATTTGGCTTACCAAACCAAGTGACTTTAATTTTTCAATCATAATACCGCTCTTATTGTTATAGGTGTCGCGTATTCGGCAGCCTAAAGAGCGTTTTGTATCATCGTGGTGATTCAAAGTCCAACAACAGCCAACATTAAACGTCTTGCTGGCTGTCAATCAAACCTGACTATGGCAATTCCATCACGTTATTTACCGTTGTTCTATCAATACGGTAACGATTAGGGTCAACCTGAACATAACTTGGTTTTTCTTTTGAATACAATGAAATAGTACTTCTATCTCGATTAAAATGAACCTTGGTTAGCGTCAATACATTACTATTATCAACCGCAGGATAGCCACTATATAAACCCACTTCAATTTCTTCATCGATTAACTCATACTCTTCTTTATTGGTTTCTCGATTTAAGACCAGTTTACGCGTACTAACATCAACTTCAGTCACATAAAGCCCATCATCATGTTGAGCGACATGAGCGTCGTGAATTTCAAACTCATGAAATACAACACGTTTAAACAAATCATCAATAATGATTTTTTGCTCAGGCGTTGCGACACCATAAAATGCGTTGAGTAAATCTAGCGACGTTGGCTTATTTGGATAACCATGTGTTTGTAATAAACTTTTTAGTGCACTATTTAACTTCGTTTCCCCCAACAAACCCAACAGGGCGTGCATCACCTGCTTGCCTTTTGAATAATAAATATGCGGTTCAAAACCAACGCTGTAGAGCGGATTTTCGACACTCGAGTTATATGAACGCATCTGCAAGTAGCGGTCGATAGATAAATGTACCTCGACATTAGCGGCATATTGACCATAAAGTTTTCTCGTCATGACCAATTCTGTGTACTTACATAATGTTTCAGTAAGCATTGCATAACCACCAATATAGTTAGGCTCTAAATACCCGCCCCAATACTGATGAGCAAACTCATGAGACACGCCACGTAACAACGGGTTATGCTGCGCGCCTTCGTTGTTTAGGTTAAAGAATCGATTTTCAACCCCTAAATAAATCCCCGGCTGAGCACTACCAAATGATTGATTACTTGAGAAATAAGGTAGTTCTGCCACCGTAAACTCGTCACCTTTATAAGGAATGTAATGTTGCTTAAAATAATCCATGGTATTGGTTAACGCATGATAAATCAGTTCATTATCTTTGTTATGCTCAGGAGAATGATAAATCTTTATATCAACACCATCATGGTGTTTTACCACTTCATCAAACTCTGCAGAAACATAAGCTAATTGTTGTTTCACTTTGTGTTTACTTTTGTAATGAAAATAATTACGGCCATTTTCAGTCCACGTTTTTTCTAAATGACCAACAGCAACAACATGTTGATTATCATTGGTAGAAACGACAGTTTCAAAATTAACCCAATCATCACTCACTTTCTGATCGGCTTGCGTTGGTGTCTGAAATAGCTCAAGAGGTAAGCCGCGCTTATCACGCTCCTCTTCATTGGACATCACCAATCGCTGATCAAAACCAAACTGAGGAATAACATCTTCTAGCTCAATATAAGATCCATTTTCGGTAACATAATGCTCACCATCGAGCTCGACGAACGTACTGTGCGTGATGGCAATATCAAATATTAGCGATCGCGTTTCACCGGGCAGCATTGGTTTATTTAATTGATAAATATATTGTTTAAAGACATCGTCGTATTCAATAAGCGTCGCTTCGGCTAATTCAAGGCGTTGAGTTAACTTTCCTGAGCTGACAAATGAAATAAGTAATTTATCAATATTGCTAGCCGATTGGTTTTCAAATGAATAACTACCGTTGGCGACAAAACGTTGTTCATTTGGGAAGATATCAACAGCAACATCAATGTCGGTGACTGTAGGTATATTGGCGTCTTTGAAATCCGCAAACTTTTGTTCATACTGCTCTTGGCGATCAAACATCTCTTCTTTTGACAAAAAGTCGTGCGCCATATTGGTTTGATAAAAAATATAACTGCCGCTTACCGCCATAGAACTCGCTGCTAACACCAAGGTCGCAATACTCGCTCTAGATAACTTTTGGCTTACCGTGGAAGTGCCTCGTTTCCACATTTTTATCGTAAAAACAGAAAGTAAGACTGCAAAAGACATCCAATAAGCGTTGTACCAATTGAGCGCTTCAAGGTGATATAGCGATTGTGTCATGTCCGAGAAGATAAACTGCGGCTTATAGGCAAACGACACCAATGGGTGCTCAAAAAAGCCAATTTTTACAACGATATTGACGACAAAAATGCCAAACCCTAATAATAACCCTAACGATTTGGTTGACGCGAATCGCTGTAAAAACAACGTTAATAACGTCACCATGGTAATCGGCATACCTGCATAGTAATAGAGCGATAAATATAGCGTTGGTTGAATATCAAAAGACTGCTGAGATAACTGGAAAAGTATGGCAACAATAATAGCCGCCGTGATAAGCGTGAATCCTACGGCCAATACTGTCGTGAGCTTTGCAAAATAGAAGGTAAAATTGCGTGTAGGTGTTGTGTCGATTAATCCATTGATATTCACATTACGCTCTGTCCAATACAGTTCTACAGCATAGAATATAGCCACCAGCATGCCGATATCTGACAATGGCTGTTGCAACAATTCGAGCATCAATGCAGTGAGCGGAAGGAATGGCTGGCCATTACTAATAGGACCATTAAACGTATTACTGACTAAAATTACACCACAAAATATAACGGTAATGATGAGTAAAACAATAAAGGTCAAGCCACGGGTAATACTCGCATACTCTAATTTTAATTTTGATAGCCATATTTTAAAGCTAAACGACTGAAAATCTGTATTAATTGTGAGAGCTTGATAAGGTTCAACAACAACTCCTTGAGGCGACTTTTTACGTTCAGCTTTGGCTTTTTTGGCGGGTGCAGGCTGTCTAAAGTTAAATCTGTAATAAGTTGCCACAAACAACGACACACTCACGGTTAACCACAAAATACGGTTTAGTAATAAATCGCCGCTTAGTGAGGGGATCACAATATTTTTCTGCTCTGCCGTCCAATAAGCAGTTTGCTCCATATAGGCAATAAACCCATAAGGTTCTAACAGCGACGCAAAACCAGAACTATCATTAAGTAGCGGAGAGGAAGTAGCCATCATCGAAGAGTTGCCAAGTACAGATCCAATAATGTAAAGCACATATACAGCAATTCCAGACACATAAACCGCAATCATACTTTTACTAAACATAGCGGTTGCAAAGACGACTGAACAGGCAAATAACACCGCTGGTACGACAAAGATCCCATAGCTGATCAAATAATTGGTTACGCTAAAAGGACCCACTAATTCAGGTTCAAGCCTCAATAATGTCAGCATCATGACCAATACGCCAATCGCCATGAGCGATAGTGTTGCAAAAACTAATCCTAGATATCGACTTGTTAAGTAATGGAATTTATCAACGGGTGTTGCGAAAATTAACGACTCCATTTTATATTGGCTATCACGTAATAAGGTCGACGATGCCAACACACACACCATGAAAATGATGTTAGGTACAATGAACAGCATAGTCTGAGTGATAGCATACGATGAATTGGCAAACAGCAAGTGAGAACCACGTTGCCCAGTAATTACAAACGCCATCCATGAAATGAGCAGCGCTGCGACCCAAAAACCAATCTGTTTGAAATGAGCGGATAACTCAAATTGTGTGAGTTTATTTATCATTGTCATCACCTTTATTAAGTTGATGTAATGTTGAAAAATAAACATCTTCTAAATCCGGAGTCACTGGCTCAAATCCCATTTCAGGCTGAAATTCACTTTGCACAACAACCTGTGTTTTTCCAGTGATGAGCTGCTCAGAGATAACTTCAAATTTATCTCTATATTGAGAAACCTGCTCTTTCGCGATTTCTTTACGCCAAATAGTGCCATCAATTGCATTAATCAAGTCACGAGGTTTACCTTGCAGACGCACATTGCCTTTAGCCAATATAGCCATGTTAGGACAGAGCTGGCTGACATCTTCAACAATATGCGTCGACAGAATGACGACTACATTTTCCCCAATTTCACACAGTAAATTATGGAAACGATTTCGTTCATACGGATCAAGGCCAGCTGTTGGTTCATCAACAATCACTAACTTTGGAGAGCCCAGCAAGGCTTGTGCAATCCCAAATCGTTGGCGCATACCACCAGAAAAAGAACTGACATCTTTCTTACGGACATCATAAAGATTGGTTTGATGTAACAACTGCTCAATTTGTCTCGACCGTGTCTTATGATCAGTCAAGCCTTTAAGTAGAGCCATGTGCTCAAGCAATTGATAGCAAGACACTTTAGGATAGACACCAAACTCTTGCGGTAAGTAGCCTAAACAAGACCGTAAAATATTAGGGTTCTTAATAATATCTTTGTTTTCAAAGCTGATTTGCCCATGCGATGGTAGTTGCAGCGTTGCGATAGTGCGCATTAAACTAGATTTTCCAGCCCCGTTTGGGCCCAATAATCCAAACAATCCAGGCTCAATATCTAACGACACACCACGTAGTGCCTCAACGCCATTGTCGTAAGTTTTCGATAAATTTCTTATGTTTAACATGTCAATTCCTAATACTGGTTTCTCATACTGGGCTAGTTTACAATCGCAATTAATAGATAGGTGAAACGAATGACGAACGACAGTTAAACCTAGATGAACGACCAATGATGTCAGATAAGGAGCACTTTTTGATAGCCCCAAGAACGCAAATCAATATCGTAAAACTACTAATTGGTAGCTCTCTCTACGGCGCTTTTTTATATTGGCTCTACGTTAACAACCTCGCTGATTTACTCATTGTGTTCTTAACGATGTCATTGATGATTCCAATCATATTTTTGATTAGAGATCGGTTTAAACAACAACAAATCATCGATAACCTTCACCAAGAAAGCTTAACTGCTGAGTTAAATTTACTTAAGAGCCAAATTAACCCACACTTCTTCTTTAATACGCTTAACAACCTTTACGGATTAGCTACTGAAAAATCCGATTTAACTCAAGAAGTTATTTACAAGCTATCACAAATGATGCGTTTTACTATTTATGATGGTCGTAAAGATTCAGTATCGGTCGAAGATGAAATTAGCTACCTCAATAATTTCATTGAACTCAACCAAATTCGCCACAAAAACGCCATTGATATTGAATTTAATCAAAAAACTGAAGATAAAGAACAACGTATTCCCCCACTACTTTTTATCAACTTATTAGAAAATGCATTTAAGCATGGTGTCGATACACAAACGGCTAATCAGTTTATCCGCTTTACCTTAAGCACCCAAAAAACGACTATAGCTTTCGAATTAACCAATAATTATGATCAAGTAATACTAGATAGTAAAAAGTCAAAGCGTGGTACCGGTGGCGTAGGGATAGAAAACTTGCAACGCAGACTTCACTTGTTGTATCCCGATAAGCATCAATTTACAGAACATGCAGAAAATGGCATCTATCACACAAAAGTTGTCATCGACTTAACCTAGGAATTACTATGCCACTCAATTTTGCCATTATTGACGACGAGCCTTTGGCCCATTCCCTCATCGAGAATTTCGCCAATAAATTGGAGCATCTAACGCTTGTGGGCAATTGCCATAACGCTGAACAAGCAAAATCACTCCTTAGTACGCAGCGAGTTGATTTTATTTTTCTCGATATTCAAATGCCGCAAATCACTGGCTTTGAATTTTTACGCGGCTTAAATAATCCGCCAAAAATCATTATCGTTTCTGCCCATAAAGAATACGCCCTAGAAAGTTATGACTATGGCATTAGCGACTATTTACTCAAACCTTTTAATTTTGAGCGATTTGAAAAAGCGGTACAAAAAGTTACAGCCTCATTAACAACCCAACGAACAGCAGTCACTAAACACAACGAATCTACGCCACATATTTTCATTAAAGATGATAAGAAGCATCACAAGGTGCCGTTGAGCGATATTACCTACATCAAAGCCAATGGTAATTTTACGTCAGTGCACCTTCATAACAACCATATCATTAGCCAAATGAAAATTTCAGATTTTGAAAAGTTGTTACCTGCTGAGATTTTTTGCCGTGTACACCGTTCTTATATAGTTGCTCTCAGTGCTGTTACATTAATAACAGCTAATGAACTAACTCTCAGGGATGCGGTCATCCCTGTAGGACGAGTTTATAAATCTCATTTAAAAATGTTATTAGCCAATGACAAAACACATCAGTAATCAGATTGTTGTGGTAGTCTTGGCACACACAAACCGACATACTTAAATTTCAGGAACACAGATGTTTACGAAGTTATTAAAAAAATGCGCCGCCATTGCCATTCCAGCAACGCTGTTAATGACCAGCGCACACTCATTTGCTTATACCGATGTATCTCAGGCAGAAAAAACACAAATTGCTAAGAAGTTTGCCAGCGTTCGCCCAGAGTTAATCGTGTCAGATATTGAAAAAACTGATATTGATGGTATGTACTTGCTTAACTTTTCAGGCAAAGGCAGTGTTTATTACGTCCCTAAAGGCGATTACTTTTTCACAGGTGATTTATTACAAATCTCTGGGAAACGCTTTGTAAACGTTAAAGAAAAACGCCTTGAAGGGCCTCGTAAAGCAGCCATTGCAGCGATTGACGAAAAAGAAATGATTATTTATCCAGCAAACGGAAAAAAGAAGACCAGTATTACGGTATTCACTGATGTTGACTGTGGCTATTGCCGTAAGTTACACAAAGAGATGGCTAAGATTAATGATTTAGGTATTGAGGTTCGCTACCTAGCCTACCCAAGAGCAGGTATTAATTCACCCTCTTATAACAAGGTTGTTAGTGCATGGTGCTCAGACAACAAACAAGACGCATTAACCAAACTGAAAAACGGTCAGCCAGTTTACACAGCAGCCTGTAAAGACAATCCGGTAGCACAGCACTTTATTCTTGGAAACCGTTTAGGCGTTACAGGCACACCAGCGATAATCATGGAGTCAGGCGAATTGCTGCCAGGCTATTTGCCAGCAGATAAATTGGCGGAAGCCTTAGGCATCTAATTCCTATCATTCATGGCAAGAGTTCAGCATTATAGCGCTGAACTCTTTACTGTTTATTTGCTAAATTTAGCCTTAATACCCGCTTCAAACGCTTTATTTAACTCTGTCACTTTATCAACCGTTTCATTGGGTGAAGTAACCGACAACACATAGTGCTCAATTTTCCAGCCAGCATCAGTCATTCGAATAACACCTGAACCACGACAGATACCTAAATTAGGTGTATCGAGCAGCTCATCGAACCACGCAATTTTGCCGTCATCAGAGAAATAAACATTTCGATCAATTGCAGTGAAATCCCATGCTTTTCCACGTTCGAAATATTTCTTACTCCAATCGAAAAACGCCTCTTTTTTCCAGTTTTCGAGTGCGTCAGTACCAATAAATACCGCGTCATTATTCAACGCACCAAAATACCCCGAGGCATCAGCCTTAGCCGCCGCACGATGCCAATTATCCATTAGTTGGTTGATTTGACCTGACATGGCTTCTTTATCTGGCGCAGTCGTTGTTTGACAACCCAACAGCACGACAGAGGCAATCATGCCGATCAGTGTCAATTTAATAGTGTTTCTCATTAAAATATCCTTTAGTTAGTAGGGTTTATTGTTATGGCATCATTTCTTCATTGCTTTCAATAAATTCTGTCGTCGTCCCATCGTTGTGAATATCGCAAATCAAGCGCGGTGAGCCGTCGCTATTTAACTCTAGATAACCCAAACCACTTTTAGATACCAAGCGTCGATGTCCACCATTGACCACATTACGCCCTTTAACTTTCATCGAACGACGCTTAGTGAAAAAGTTAAGTGGCGAGTATGAACCATATAACCAACGGTTAAGATGATCGAGACAGCCAATCAGCGGCTCTGGGAACATATTTTTGATTCCACTGGATGTTACTTGCCATATCTTGGGTGAGTGTTCTCTGAATCGAAGCTCGATGTCATAGACAAACGAATAATGGACGTCACCAGATAAAATCACAAAATGTTGTGGTGTCTTAGGGTGCCTAAAGATATTAAGAATTGTGCTGGCCGAACCTGGATGAGCCATCCAGTTTTCAGCATCCACCGCAAGCGGTTTACCACAGGTTGTCGCAATGCGCTGGATGGTTTCAATAATTTTCACACCAAAAATCGGCGCAGGTGATACTAATAAAATCGCATCTTCACCAATCAATTCTTGTTGGAGTTCACACATGGCTTCCCAATCCATCAAACCAGATGGGTGTGCAAGATCTTGCTCACTGCGCCAACGTCGGGTACGACTATCAACAACAACAACTTTTGGATAGGTGTCTAGCGTAAAGTGCCATTTAGCGAATTGCAGCACTTTATCAATAAATGAATCATGATTCTCTTTATTTGGTAAGCCATTATAACTATTAGCTATTCCCATGAAATCACTATCAAACTGTGATGGATCGTTGCCCCAACCTTGGCACAACCAGTATCCCATCATCATGTTCCCAATGATCCGTTTAGAAAATGGATTCTCATAAGCGGCTTGCTCCCACAATGCCGTCAGATTCCAATCGTCAGTGACGTCGTGATCGTCGAAAATCATGTAAGTTGGAATATGAGCCAACAATCGTTGAACTTGTGGCAGCCCGTCAATAAATCCAGTAATGGCATCACGCTCACCTTTATGCATTTTTTCAAACGCACTCGGCACATCATAACCACTCAACGAAACCTTACTCCACAACGATGGCGACCACACCATCAAGTACATTGCCATCACTTCGGCAAACGAAATCAAATGGTTATGAGCATACACAGAGGTGAAAATATCTTGTTTAGCATTCTTACGATACCAAGGCGCACCAAGCTCAGTGGTCGGTAGATAATCATGGCGATAATAATACTGTTCATTGAGCTGATGTAATTCATCAGCTGTTTTTAACTCACAGCCGTCGAATGATTCGTCATTGAGTCCCAATAAATCTATCACCTGATGAATCGCGTAAAGCGTTGGTGCCGCAACATGATCGGCATAAATCTGATCGCCACTCATCATTAACAACGAGGGTCTTGCTTCACTGTCATTAAGCGCATTACTGATCATTGTATCACCAGCTAACAAGCTATCATCACATGCCGCATGCGGATTGCGACACGAACCGTGTAAAATATTGGTAGTTTGCGGCTGGATAATAAACGACGGACGTGACCTTCCTTCATACATCAAGTGTGGAATAGATTCCGCCAAAACCTCTGTTCCTCGTTCGGTATCAAGCAGTAAATCATATTCAATATAGGTATCTATTGGTAAATCTATTTCGATATCCAATAAGTGAATAACCGCCTTAGCGCCTACGCGATATTCACTCACGCTGTTTTTATCAAGCGCTACGTCTATTACAACGTTATCGTCAACATAGCACTGGAATCGGCCGCGACACGGTTGTGGGCTCACCCACCACAAAACTAATTGTGTCGTTGATAAACGCCGTAAAATCGGCCCAGCGAGAATATTGTCTAACACGTATAAACCTTGTTTGCCCTCAAAATAATGCCTTGTTATCTCGCAAAAAATTAGCAATAGCAAGCAACAATAGCTTCAATGCACAAAAATTGAGTCACGGATACTTTGTTGATGGGCATTGGCCATGAATTACGGTATATTTGTAACAAATTTTTTAAACAAGTTTGTTGGAGACGTTCATGGCCGCGCTAGGCACCCTATACATTGTTTCAGCCCCAAGTGGTGCAGGTAAATCGAGTTTAATTTCGGCGTTAATCCAGAAAAACACAGCCAAAGACTTGCAAGTTTCAGTGTCGCACACCACTCGTGGCCCACGTCCAGGTGAAGAAAATGGCACTCACTACCATTTTGTCAATGTCGATGAGTTCAAATCACTAATCGATGACGGGGTATTTTTTGAGTGGGCGCAGGTTTTTGATAACTACTACGGCACATCACGTACCGTCATCGAAGAACAGCTAGCCAATGGCATTGATGTTTTCTTAGATATTGACTGGCAAGGCGCTCGTCAGGTTAAAGAGCTAATGCCGCAAGCAAAGGGCATTTTCATTATGCCGCCTTCACGCAATGAGCTTGAACGACGCCTCGTTGGCCGCGGTACCGACAGCGATGAAGTTATCACATCACGTATGCAACAAGCAGTTAGTGAAATGTCACACTATGACGAGTATGATTATTTAATTATTAATGATGATTTTGAACAAGCGCTAATCGATTTTAGTGCTATTATCAATGGCAATCGTCTAGCTAGAGCACAACAATCACTAAAACATAGTGATATGTTAAAAGATCTGTTGGCGCAGTAATTCAAATCGAGTATACTTTTGCGTCATTTTTTATACACACAAATTTAGGAGTTTCCATGGCTCGCGTAACAGTTGAAGATGCTTTAGATCAAGTTGGTAACCGTTTTGACTTAATCCTAACAGCAGCACGTCGTGCTCGTCAGTTAGCAAACGGCGGCCAAGACGCTCTAGTAGACGAAGAAAACGATAAACCAACAGTAGTAGCACTTCGTGAAATTGAAAAAGGTCTAGTGACCAATGAAACAATGGATGAGTGTGAGCGTGTTGTACAACGCGAACAAGAAGCGGCTGAACTTGCTGCGGTAGCTGCCATTGCAGAAGGCCGAATCAGCGAGTAATTGCGCTTCATCCTTTTCAACGTCGGGGTGAATATTGTATCTCATAGAAAACCTAGTAGAGGTAGCATCGAGCTACCTTGAACCTGCTCAAGTTGAGCAAATCATTGAAGCTTACAAAGTCGCTCATGCAGCGCACGAAGGTCAATTTCGCTCGTCAGGCGAACCTTATGTAACTCACCCCGTCGCTGTTTGCCAAATCTTGGCAGACATGCGTCTTGATCACGAAACGTTAATGGCTGCATTACTCCATGACGTTATCGAAGATACCGAAGTCACTCAAGACGAACTCGCCGCACAGTTTGGTGTCACCGTTGGTGAACTCGTTGAAGGTGTTTCCAAACTCGACAAGCTTAAATTTCGCGATAAGAAAGAGGCGCAAGCCGAAAACTTTCGTAAAATGATGATGGCGATGGTGCAAGATTTACGAGTTATTCTGATAAAACTTGCTGACCGCACTCACAACATGCGCACTTTGGGTTCATTACGCCCTGATAAACGTCGCCGCATTGCCCGCGAAACCTTAGATATTTACGCACCGATAGCCAATCGCCTTGGTATTCATAATATTAAATATGAATTGGAAGAGCTTGGTTTTAAAGGGCTATATCCAAACCGTTTTCGTGTTCTAAATGAAGTTGTAAAGCACGCCAAAGGTAATCGCAAAGAGATGCTCAACAACGTCGAACAAGAGATTCTTGGTCGACTTGAAGAAGCCGATATCAAAGCTGAAATAGTAGGTCGCCAAAAGAATCTTTATTCCATTTATAACAAAATGCGTAGTAAAGAGATTCAATTTGAAGACGTTATGGATATTTACGCATTCCGTATTATCGTTGACAGTATCGACACCTGTTATCGTAGCCTTGGCGCAATGCATACCTTATTCAAGCCGCGTCCAGGACGTTTTAAAGATTATATTGCACTGCCTAAAGCCAATGGCTATCAATCATTGCATACATCTCTGTTAGGACCACACGGCATTCCAGTAGAAGTACAAATCCGTACTGAGCACATGGATCAAATGGCTGACAAAGGCGTCGCTGCCCATTGGGTTTATAAAAATGATGACTCTCAAGGTACGACTGCGCAAGTACGTGCTCGTCGTTGGGTACAAAGCTTATTAGAGCTCCAGCAAAGTGCAGGTAACTCTTTTGAATTTATTGAAAATGTAAAAACAGACTTATTCCCTGACGAAATTTATGTCTTCACGCCAGACGGTAACCTATTAGAACTTCCTGCGGGATCGACCCCTGTTGATTTTGCTTATGCTGTGCATACGGGTGTAGGTAATTCATGTGTTGGTGCGCGTATTGACCGTCAAGCCTATCCACTAAGCCAACCACTGACTAGCGGTCAGACAGTTGAAATAATCACAGCCCCTGGCTCTCAGCCGAATGCAGCATGGCTCAACTTTGTGGTAACAGCGCGCGCTCGTTCTAAAATTCGTAACGTGTTGAAAAATCGTCACACGGCAGAATCAATTAAATTGGGCCGCCGTTTACTCAAACATGCGATGGGCGATATTGACCTCGATACTCTTGATCAAGATCGCGTTGCTCAAGTGGTTAAAGACACCAATAACGAATCATTTGATGACTTGCTATCAAACATTGGACTGGGCAATGCCATGAGCTTTGCCATTGCACATCAATTGGCCGACGGTTTAGTTGATGATGCGCAGCAAAAAGTATCCATCAAGGGTGCCGACGGAATGTTGGTATCTTACGCCAAATGTTGTCGCCCAATTCCAGGCGATCCTGTCATTGCGCACTTAAGTCCAGGAAAAGGTTTAGTGATTCACATAGAGTCTTGTGCCAATATTTCTGGGTTTGAAAAAGAAAAAGACAAGTATGTCCATGTTGAATGGAACAATGACAGCGAAGAAGAATATGTCACGCGTATGCGCATTGAGATGATCAACCATCAAGGTATTTTAGCAGCAGTAACTACCGCAATCTCTAAAGCTGGCGCCAATATACATTCGATGAATACGGAAGAAAGAGAAGGCAAGATCTACATGATTGACGCCTTAATTAGTGTCAACGACCGTATTCATCTTGCGAACGTGTTCCGCCGTGTTCGCGTATTAACAGACGTAATTAAAGTATCACGTATCAAACATTAACTTTTATAGAGAATAATAAGATGGCGAATAAAGAAATTATTGCAACAGACAATGCTCCCGCAGCTATTGGTACTTACAGCCAGGCTGTAAAAGTCGATAACACTGTTTATCTGTCAGGTCAGATCCCATTAGTTCCATCAACGATGGAAATGGTTAGCGAAGATTTTGAAGCACAAGTAGTTCAAGTGTTTGACAACTTAACAGCAGTGACTAAAGCCGCTGGCGGTAATATGAATGATATCGTCAAACTTAATATCTTCATGACTGACTTAAGTAACTTCGCAACAGTTAATGATGTTATGTCTCGTTACTTTGAACAGCCTTATCCGGCACGTGCTGCCATTGAAGTAAGTGCACTGCCAAAAGGTAGCCAAGTAGAAATGGATGGCGTAATGGTGCTTTAAACCACCTTTCACGACTCATTAAAAAAGCCCAAATAACTGTGTTATTTGGGCTTTTTGTTTATTTGCTATCTGAAATTAGTCATTAAAACCAAAATTTAGAGAACAGAGATTGTAACCAAGCGAAGTAAGCTAAAATTCGTTTGATATAAGCAATGGCTGCAGCAATTGCAGGATGAATTGGAGCGGGTTTTGCTTCAATAGCAATAGACACGCTCTTTTCAACCGATAACTCACCATCAGATACGACTAGTGCAAATGCTACCGTTGTATCTTCATCAACTTCTGGCGCAGTAAAGCTTAATGTCGCAGTTGTTGCATCGAATGCAACAGCAGGACCTGCTGTTTGTGTCCATAGATAAGTTAACTCATCACCTTGCTCATCGGCAGCAGTCGCAGTTACCGATACTGATTCACCTTCCGTCACAGCATCAACTGTTGGAATGTCTAACGTTGGTGCAGTATTTACGATTGGTGCATCACCACAAGAGGCGCCAAAGATTTGTTGAACCCATTCTGGACGATCGATAAACGGATTACGGTTACCTTGGAACTCATATACCACGGTGTTGCGGTTGCGTTCCCAATCGCTCACAGGATCCGCTTGATGCCAAGCATAAAGCGTACAAAGTTTACCTAATTCAGGAGAACCGTTTTCAGTACCAACGCGATCGACTAATACAAGATCAGGCGTGTTGTCTGAAGCAGCACCTTCATAACGCACATCCATATAGAACAGCATACGTGCTACGTCACCTTTCATGGTGTCGCGAGGCTCAAATGAATCACCATCTTTTGCATTTTCAGGTGCTTCAGTAATTGGCGTACCGCCATTATCAAAGTCTAAGTTACTGCGCTCTGAGTTAACTGATGCATCAGCAGGACGAAGATGGTGTGCATCCGTGTAAGCAAACTGACCTTGGTCAGGGAAGCCATGACTCTTAGCCCATACGTGCTCACGGTTCCAAGCGTCACCACTATTACCGATTTTACCTGCATTCAAGCCTTTACCGATTGAACGACCCGTGTAAATTTCAATAACCTTACCAGCATCATTTGGATCTTCATCTGAATGCGTAACGACAGTCCAAACTTCACTGTAAGTTAATTTCTTCTGATCTTTAGTGATATCTTGGTTAATCGCGCCACGTAGTTCGTCATCAGAAGCGACTAATGCATTAGCGTAATAAACGTTTTCATTGTACGTTGCACGATCAGCAATTTTAGCGACTGTTGGACAGTTAGTACATTCATCATCATTTGGTTGAACCTCAGGAACACGCTCAACATCAGGACAAACTTGGTCGCCAAAACAGCCTAGGCCATCACTAGTGTCTTTTGGTAGAACAATCCACTCACTGACACCAACACCTGGATATTCGTCACCAACGATTTTATCACCAGCAACAACACTATTCTTACGACGAAGTGTTTTATCTTTACTGTTGAAATCACCATTTGACCATGAAGTACCTGGATCACTACCGTATTGACCAAAGCTATCAACTACTGCACCGTTTAATAGTAATAAAATAGCGTCATCACCATTAAATGCCGTAACGTTCGATTCAATACCATCGGCAATTTTGAATGCGTTTGCAGCGCCTTTGTTATAAATAACTAAGGTACCTTGAGAAGCTAATGCACCTGATAAATCAAGCGTGTATTTTGCGTCAGTTGCGCCATTTGAATACATCGCAATTGAATAGCCAGCAAGGTCTAATTCTGTCGCTGCAGTGTTCGCAATTTCAATCGCTTTGTTAAAGCTACCGCCCTCAATGTATTCAGAGAATACTAACGGCGATTCAGCAGTTGGTAATTCTACTGGCGGTGTTGGCTCAACAGGATCAACAGGATCAACTGGTGGAGTAACACTACCGTCACAGGCTTCAACGCCATCACAACCTAAACCGTTTGCTGTATCTTTCTCAAATACTTGCCATTGTTGCTCTAACGCAGGAAATGCATCATCCACAATAACATCGCCAGTAACTACACTCTCAAGACGTCGCAAGGTTCTATCCTGAGTCGCGAAGCCATTTGGACCATTCCACGATGAACCAGGATCAGTACCGACTTGACCAAAGCTATCAACAACAGCGCCGTTTAGGGTCAGCGTTAATGCATCATCACCATTGAAAAAGGTAACAGATGATTCGATACCTTGTGGTGCAGGCTTTTTAAATGAATCTGTTGCGCGGCTATTGTAGATGACTAAGCTAGCACCAGCTGCTAATTCACCTGTTAATTCTTGTGGATTGCGGGCATCAGTTCCACCATTAGAGTGAAGATTTAATACGTACCCTGTTAAGTCTAATGATTGTGAACCACGGTTAGTTAGTTCAACGGCTTTATTATTACTACCGCCTTCAACATACTCAGTAATAATCAAATCTGCTTGTGCGGCAGTTGATACGCCAAGTGCTAAAGCTAATGCACTTAATTGTAGCTTGTTAGTTATTTTCATCATTGGATTCCATGATTTTTTATAATGCGTTAAACGCGTTTGTAAAATTGGCATTGATATTTGCCCAGCTACTGAGCAATAAAACATCAGAAGAAAAGTTAATTTTTCTTAATTTCCCAATTTTCAGGCATTTAACCTAAGTCCCAAAGCATTGTCCACAGACCAAAATCAGTACAAAAGAACCACGAATGATTTATTTAAATATAAAGGGTTGAATTAAATAACATTATCAAAACCAAGCAATGATTATTACAATATTGCAACATATCAAATGCGTGACAGGCATCACACAGACATTCAAACAGAATAAAAAACAACCTACTTTTCAAGGGCTAGTTCACATATCAATAACCTGTCACTAGTGACAGATATTTACCTGCAAAACATGTTAATCAATTGTTAACATGATAATTCCCTAATTTCCCGATACTCGATGTAATATTTTGTCACAGCTAGCACTTGCGATTTAATCACACGGCGTATATTGTCAAACAACACTAAGCTCGACTAAGAAATCAATGTTACATCGCACCAGCATGCTTACTTCACCTCTCACCGATCTCAAAGGCGTTGGTGACAAAATGGCGCAACGTCTCGAAAAAATAGGTTTAAGAACAATTGAAGACATGCTGTTTCATTTACCTAGTCGATACGAAGATCGCACCAAGCTTTATTTTCTCAACCAGTTAGTGCCCGGTGACCACGTCAGCTTTATTGCAACAATCGAACATTGCGAGTTAACCAACGGTCGTCGTCGCATGTTAATTTGTCACGTGAGTGACGATTTTGGGCGTGCTTCGTTGTTATTTTTTAATTTCGCTGCCAGTCAAAAGAATGCGCTCCAGGCCGGACGAAAAATACGTTGTTTTGGCGAGATTAAACGCGGTAGCCGTGGTATTGAGATTGTTCACCCCGAATACAAGTTTGTTGACGAATATAGTCAAATCGAAACCCAAGAATCATTAACAGCGGTTTATCCAACTACCGATGGCGTTAAGCAAATCACCATGCGAAATATCGCGCAACAAGCAGTAGATTATTTAAAGCGTTTCGAGATAACAGATCTTTTACCACCAAATCTCTATGCACAACAATCAACATTAAAAGAAGCACTTTTATATATCCATCAGCCGCCACCAGAAGCAGATGTAGAGCTATTGACCATAGGTCAACACCCAATGCAACAGCGCTTAGCCCTAGAAGAGCTAATTGCTCATAATCTTTCTATGTTGCAAGCTAAACAACAAACACAAAAGCTTAAATCGGTCATCATTAATCCAATTAATCCACTTGAGAAAAAACTGCTATCTTCATTGCCTTTTTCGCCGACTAATGCGCAGCAACGCGTCATTAGCGAAATAAAGCAAGACATGACGTTAGAACAACCGATGATGCGATTAGTGCAAGGAGATGTTGGCTCAGGAAAAACACTGGTTGCAGCATTGGCATCACTTGGCCCACTGTCGCAAGGTCATCAAGTTGTATTAATGGCGCCTACAGAACTATTAGCAGAACAACATGCCATTAACTTCGAGCACTGGTTAGCTCCTTTAGGGCTTAAAGTTGGTTGGTTGGCGGGTAAACTAAAAGGAAAGAAACGCGAGAAAACAATGCAGGAAATTGCTGATGGCACTGTCAATATGATTGTCGGCACCCATGCTGTTTTTCAACCTGACGTCAATTATCACAATCTCGCCTTAGTCATTATTGACGAACAACACAGGTTTGGCGTGCAACAACGCCTCGCATTGCGAGAAAAAGGATTGCACAACAATTGCTATCCTCACCAACTTGTCATGACAGCCACCCCTATACCTCGCACCCTAGCAATGACAGCCTATGCCGATCTAGACACGTCAGTCATTGATGAACTCCCGCCAGGGAGAACTCCTGTGAAAACTGTAGCCATTGGCGATATGAGACGAGATGAAGTCATCGAACGCGTAAAGAACGCTTGTCTCAATGGCCGTCAAAGTTATTGGGTATGCACCCTGATTGATGAATCCGAAGTACTACAATGTCAGGCAGCAGAGCAAACGGCAACGGAACTAACTGCGTTATTAACAGACTTAAAAGTAGGTTTGGTTCATGGCCGGATGAGCGCCAAAGAAAAACAAATGGTAATGGAATCATTTAAGCAAGGCGACATTCATCTTCTAGTTGCTACAACTGTCATTGAAGTAGGTGTTGATGTTCCTAATGCAAGCCTAATGATTATTGAAAACCCAGAACGCCTTGGCTTAGCTCAACTTCATCAGCTACGTGGACGTGTCGGTCGCGGCAGTGTTGAAAGCCATTGTGTCTTGTTATACAAAACACCGTTATCTTATACCGCAAACAAACGGTTAGGCGTGCTGAGAGAAACCAATGACGGTTTTGTCATTGCGCAAAAGGATCTTGAAATTCGTGGGCCCGGCGAAGTATTGGGCACCAAGCAAACCGGCCTAGCAGATTTAAAAATTGCTGATTTAGTTAGAGATCAGCAATTAGTACCACAGGTTGGCTACTTAGCTAATCAGTTAATTATTCATTACCCACAGTGGGTTGGCCCCATTGTAAAACGCTGGCTTGGGAATAAAAGTCACTTTAGCCAAGCGTAACGAGGATTTATTTATGCAAGAAAATCAAAGCTCAACAGAAACAAAAGCGCCAATGAAAATTTACGCGATTGGCGCATTAATTTTAGTGTCAGCGGTTGCTGGTGTTATCATCCTCAATGAAAAAACACCTCCACCAGCAACACCGATCGAAATTGTTGAACCCAAAGTTATACCAGCGGCAGAAATTGAAGTCGAACCCACGCCAGAGCCAATTGCTGAACCCACAAAGATTACTGAAGAAAAAGCGGTAATTCCTGAAGTAGTAGCAACAGAAATCATAGAGCCTGAAATTGAGCCGGAGCCAGAACCAGAGCCGCTTCCTAAGTTGGATGAGTCAGATACATTAGCTATTGATAAAGCAAAGGAACTATCTTGGCTGCCAACGGCAACTAACCATTTAAATAATAAAGATTTAATAAGAAATTTCGTCACTTTTGTTGATAATGCATCCCGCGGTGATTTAGCGGCTAAATTTAGTCCGATCTTATCCCCCAGTGCTAAGTTTTCAATTAATGAAATCGAACAAGAGATGTATATCGATCCAGAAAGTTATGAACGTTATACGCCGTATGTCGACACCATCAATTCTCTCAACGTTGATATGGCAATGAATGCCTTGGTATTCATGACACCACTCATTGATGAAGCGTATATGGAACTTGGCTATGAACAAGGTGCTTTTGCTAACACATTAGGTCTCGCGTTGGATGAAATGTTGCAAGCGCCAGTCATTAGAAATCCAATTAAAGTTGTTGCACCATCGGCGATGTACAAATACGCAGATCCACAACTAGAAGGTTTATCTGATATTCAAAAGTTAATGTTAAGAATGGGGCCAGACAACATCACCAAACTGCGCCCTAAATTACAACAAATTCAAGGCGCTTTAGAACAGCTAAAAGATAAGGCTCAAGACTAGGGTAAAATTACATAGCGTCCAATAAATTGGGCGCTAGCTTCTTCACTATCACCTTGATACATGTTCACTTTAAGTTCAATGCGGTATTTATTACCTTGTTCAAGTACTGAAAAATCACTTAATGATATAGTTTCTTCAACAACGCCTCGTGGTGACTCAGTAATGGGTTTTCGATACTTAATATCACCAGACGCTAAAACTATAGAACCGCTAACGCCAGCCTGTTGAGCACGCAAATGAATAAGCCCCCAACCGGTCAAAACAGCTTGCGAGTAGATAGCACCGGCAAACATGCTTTGATGTACATTAATGCTGTTCTCCATATCAGCACAAGTTTCAACGCGCGATGCATCATTAAAGGTAATATCTAATCCTAAAAATTCAGTAACAGGAATCCCCTGATGCCATGTCTCTACCAATCGTTGTTTTGCTGCTGGCAATAACAAACAATAATCGCCATTGCCGAGCTTTTCAAAACCAAGCGATTGCCAAAAACCGAAGTCGCCATGGCTAGTTAGACGTTCGACACTGTTAGCTTTCGCTGATTCAATCAAACGAGTGACTATCTGTTTTCCTAACCCTTGCCCTCGATGTTCAGGAGCTACTACTACATCGACATGAGCAACATTATCGTCATCATTTAATAATCCAGCCCCCAGAATATAATCGCCATCAGATGCCACCATGTAATCTTGCTGACGTAACTCATAATTAGCCATAAACTGGCATAATCTTAAGTTATCGCAAGGTAGAACATTCCAGTTTATTGTCATTAAATTAAACCTTTAGTGAAAAAGTTACAGGACCATCGTTAACTAAAGAAACCTGCATATCAGCACCAAACTCTCCAGTTTGGGTATCAAAGCTCATTGCTTTACTCTGCGCCACAAAATATTCATATAACGATTTAGCATCACTGGGTGTCGCTGCAGCAGAAAAACCAGGACGTAATCCCTTACTCGTGTCCGCAGCTAAGGTGAATTGAGATACCACCAACAGCTCACCTTCGATGTCTTTAAGACTTAAATTCATTTTGTCTTCTGCGTCATTAAAAATGCGATAACTCACCACTTTTTTTAATAGTTTATCAGCCAGAGCCTGAGTATCATCTCTCTCTACGCCCAGCAGTACTAATAAACCTTGCTTAATTTCACCAATCGATTGGTTATCGACTTCTACTTTTGCTTGTTTTACTCGTTGAATTAACGCAATCATTTTTTAATCTATACTCTTTTACTTAACCAGTTTGCCATATTATTAGAGCCTTGAATCAGTGCATCAACAACACCAATTTCACTACTAGAATGCCCTGCGCCAGGTACAATTTGTAACTGACAATTAGGCCACTGCTGTGCCAACATTTGTGACCCTTCTAATTTGCACACCATATCATAACGACCATGAATCAAAATGCAGTCCAGGTGCTTTATTTTATCTATATTATCAATGATATGATTGTCAGGCATAAAACATTTATTTTTATAAAAGTAACTTTCGATGCGCGCTAAAGCCAATGATTTCTTGCCAAGACCAAAGCGCTCTTTCGCCACTTTAGGTGGTACCAAATGAGACAAACTGCCCTTCCAAATTGACCATTGCTGTGCGGCAGCAAGTTGCTCAAATTCGCTGCCATGTTGAAACGCATTACAATAAGCTAGCACAGGGTCTAAAGTATCAGATCGCTCTAGTCGTTCACTAAACTCCGCGTAATGATCAGGAAATATTTGTGCCGCTCCACCATGAGGAGCAAAACGCCATTGTAAATCTTGTCGGCGTCCTAAAAATGGACTACGTAAAATAAACCCCACCACATGTTCAGCATAACGAAATCCGTATCGTAATCCTAACTGCGCTCCCCAAGAACCACCGCATACCAGCCATTTATCGATGCCTAAAAATTGCCTAATAGTATCAATATCGTCAATTAACGCCTGAGCATTATTGTCTCGTAACTCGCCATAAGGCGTTGATTGTCCACAACCTCGTTGATCAAACGTCACCATTCGATAATGTTTTGGATCAAAAAATTGGGTTAAACGGGGACTGCGTCCCCCACCGGGGCCACCGTGTAAGATAACAACCGGAATACCATTGGGATTACCAGTTTGAGCAATGCTTAATGTATGAATAGCGGAAACCGTTAAAGATTGCTCATCAAACGGTTTTATCTCCGGAAACAACGCGTTCATCTGTTAACTCCTTTGGCTGTTGCTCATCACTTGCAGCATTGTTAGGTGCATAAAACTCTGGTAAACCAGCAGTAATCTCAGCACCAATAAGAACCACAATCCACGATAAATATACCCAAACAAATAGAATAGGAATTGCAGCCAGTGCGCCGTAAATCGCTTGATATGAAGGGAAGTTACTAATATAAATAGCAAATCCTTTCTTGGTTAATTCAAATAATATGGCCGCTATCACAGCACCAATGAGTGCATCCCTCACCTTAACGCGCACATTCGGCACCATCAAATACATCATTAAGAATGCTAATACAGAGAAAAACAGCGGTAACCAGCGTAAAAAGAACTCCATAACCCCGCTAAAAACGCCTTCTTGCAATCCACCTAGTGAAATCACATATGAACTAATCGCAATACTAGCGCCAACAAACAGTGGGCCAAGTGTAATGACCATCCAATAGATTGAAAAAGAGATTATTAGCGGGCGTTTTTTAGGGCTTTTCCAAATTTGATTAAGTACTTTATCAATATTGGAAATCAGCATTAACGCGAAAATAACTAATGCGCCGATACCAATAGCACCGCCTTTCGACGCATTATCAACGAATTCGCCGATCGTCTGCTGTACAACATCACCAGACGCTGGAATGAAATTGCCATACACATAGTTTTCTATTTGAGTCCGCATCGATTTAAATACTGGGAATGCCGATAAAACTGAAAATATCACCGTGACCAATGGTACTATAGACAACAATGACACATACGCGAGGTAGCCAGCTACCATGCGCAGTCTATTTTGCTTTGCACGATAAAAAACATGCATCACTAACGCCGGAATAGTAGCGATGATGGATTTAATATTTTCGACTGAAAATTTATTTTTCACTTGGCAGACCTTTGCACAACAATGTATAGATACAATAATAACCAAACCACTTGAAATTGCACGATTTCAAATAGATTGATAAGGATATAATGATGAAGAGAAACTTTTTATTTGCCCTAACACTTGTTGCCTTAGTCGGTTGTCAAAGTGCTTATTATGGCGCGATGGAAAAAGTCGGTATTCACAAGCGCGACATTTTAGTCGATCGCGTAGAAGACACACGTGATGCTCAAAACGAAGCACAGCAGCAGTTTAATTCGGCATTAGAAGAGTTATCAGCACTTATTAATTTTAATGGTGGCGAGCTAGAGACTATCTATAACAACCTTAACGACCAATACGTTGCTAGCGCCGAAGCCAAAGAACTCGTGTCAAAACGTATCGACAATGTTGAATCAGTTGCCCAAGCACTATTTAGTGAGTGGGAAGATGAAATAGACCAATATAGCAACGCAACGTTTAAACGAAACAGTTCAAAACAACTGAGTGATACCAAACGATTATACGCCAGAATGCTGCGGAGTATGCATCAATCAGAAAAGAAAATGGATCCCGTGTTGGCAGCGTTAAATGATAATGTTCTTTATTTGAAACACAACTTAAACGCCAATGCAGTGAATGCGATAGAAGTTGAATTTAAGCAATTAAAACAAGAGATTGCGATTTTAATTAAGGAAGTTAATCAATCTATTGCCGAATCTAATAAGTTTATTGAAACGCTATCTAAATAATCTTGAAATAACTTTTATCGGCCACCAGCGAGGTCGATAAAAGTGCCCGTTGCATACGATGCCTCATCAGATAATAACCATGCGATAGCATTAGCTACTTCCTCTGGCTGGCCACCACGTTGCATGGGAATTAATGGCGCAAGTCTATCGACTCGACCCGCTTCACCGCCATCAGCGTGCATATCAGTATAAATGCAACCGGGACGAACACTATTAACCCGAATACCTTCAGCAGCGACTTCTAATGACAACCCCTTCGTCATACTATCCATTGCACCTTTAGAGGCGGCATAGTCAACGTATTCCTGTGGCGCGCCTGTATACGATGCTGCAGAGCTAACATTCACTATCGCACCACCTTGTCCACCTAGCGCTGTCGACATTCTTTTTACAGCTTCACGAGCACATAAAAAACTGCCGGTTACATTAGTCAATAAAACCTCATTGATACGCTCAGCCGTTAGATCTTGCAAACGGCATTGTTGCTTTAGAATGCCTGCGTTATTCACCAATGCCGTGATGGTTCCTAAATGCTCATCAATGTATTCAAATAACTCAACAACCTCAGATTCTTGTGCAACATCAGCCTGTTTGATTACCACATGCTCACATATTGCCAATAATTCTTGTTGTAGCACTGTGGCCGCTTGAAGATTATCGCGATAGTTAATGCAAATTCGATACCCTTGATGCGCCAATACCCTCGCTGTAGCAGCGCCGATACCGCGACTGCCTCCAGTAATTAGTGCAATTTTGGTTGGAGCTGTCATTTATGATTGCGCCTTACGAATAATGGTATCGAGATGATTCGCAAAATTTTGGCGATCGGTTTGGCTTAATGGGGCTTGGCCACCTGTATGGACGCCACTAGCGCGCATCGTATCCATAAAATCACGAATATTTAATCTAGCTTTAATATTAGCCTTGGTATAAAGCTCACCACGCGGACTCAATGCCTTCGCTTTCTTAGTGATGACTTCATCAGCTAACGGAATATCACTGGTAATCACTAAATCGTTGGGTTCAACCTGCTTAACGATCTCATCATCAGCGACATCAAACCCACTAAGTACGGTTTGCGTTTTAATATAGGGAGAAGGCGGAGTGGTCAGTGCATGATTAGCAACTAACGTCATGGAAATTTGGGCTCGATGAGCCGCGCGATATAAGATTTCTTTAATAACAACAGGACAAGCGTCGGCATCGACCCAAATATTCATAACAATTCAATAAGCTCAAACTAATAATGCGCTTACTCTAGCGCTATCACTCGCCAATTGATAGCGCAGAATTAAATTGACGCACCGTAAAATCTGCAGAGAATTGTTGATAAACACCTTGCCATTGCGCCAAGGGTTTATTGGATAGTATGCAAACCCGTTGATTATCTTTTAATAAACGCTCTACCTGGCTTAATTTATCTGACTGATTTAATTTAGAAATATTAGCATCTCTTCGAATCAGCTCGACAACTTGATTGTCGATATTTTCGTCAACTAATGCAATATCAGATTGCTGCATATGACGCAGCGCAGCCAGTGATAACATCTGTGCATCTGACGTTGTTTGGATCAAATAAAGTTCACCGTCAACACCATCGATTTGTTGTTCTTTATTCAACAAACGGTCGAATAAACCGCTTAATTTTGAAACGTCATCACTGTCACCTGAAGAAAAGAAACGCTCCCAAAAACGACGTCGTTGATTTCCATCACTAAAGCTATCTTTTACTATTTGGCGCTTACTACCAGAGAAGCTTGCAACCTTGCCCAATACCAAAGGAATGATACTTTCTAATCGCTCACGCCAATAACGCACTAATACTGGTGCCGCACCCTCGCTACTTATTGCGAAAACCATTGGAGAGCGGTCGATAATAGATGGGGTAATGAAATGACATAGCGCTTGTGAATCGACAACGTTAGCAAAAACATTACGTGCTTTGGCTTGTGCACTAATTTGCGCATTCAGTTCATTATTTGCAGTGGCAACAAAAACTAACTGACGGTTATCTAACATGGACTCATGATAAAGCCCGTTAATATGCTCAACACGACCAATATTCACAAACCCTTGAATTTCAGATGATAATTCAGGAGAAACTACAGTCACATTGGCAGCGCTTTTAAGCAACAGCTCAATTTTTCGGGTAGCGACTTCGCCGCCGCCAACCACTAAAACATTAAGCTGCTGTGTATCGACGAAAATCGGAAAATACTGCATCTTCAGACTCTATGGCTTGAAAATAGCCATTATTGTTTAGGTTTTGTTCTTCGAACTGATTGACCACATGCCCAATAATAATTAGTGAGGGTGGTTTTATATCGTGTTGTTTAACTAATTCAGGTAATGAAGTTAAGGTGCCGCGAATTGTTTTTTGTTCTGGGCGCGTCCCCTTCTCAATGATTGCTGCTGGTGTATCAGGACTACGTCCATGTGCAATAAGCTGCTGCTTGATTGTTTCTAATGTATTAATTCCCATATAAAAAACAATTGTTTGCGAATCAACACTCAGGGCTGGCCAGGGTAAATCCAAACGCCCTTCGGTCTGCAAATGCCCCGTAATAAAACTACAGCCCTGTGCAACACCGCGATGAGTTAGCGGAATGCCAGCATAAGCAGCACATGATGATGCTGCCGTCATTCCCGGCGCAACATGACAACTTACTCCTTCAGCTAGTAAATGAAGTGCTTCTTCGCCGCCACGGCCAAATATAAAGGGATCGCCACCTTTAAGACGTAAAACACGCTTACCTAGTTTGGCTTGCTCTGCGAGTAATTCGTTAATTTTATCCTGAGTTAAGCGATGATCCGCCTGTTTTTTACCAACATAAATTAATTCACAATCGTCACTGAGTAGCGACATGATTTCGGGACTCACTAAACGGTCATAAACAGCAACATCAGCTTGCTCAATAAAGCGTAACGCTTTAATAGTTAACAACTCTGGATCACCAGGCCCCGCCCCAACCAAAGCGACTTCACCTTTGGCGAATACGCTTTTACTTGCTATTTGTTGAATTAATTTACTCATTGCCTTATTACCCGATCATCGTAATAACAACAAAGATATACCTACATGGAATAACAAACAATGATTTTTAACTTATTAGTTATAACAAAGTACAACAAAACTAAAAAAACCGCTAAGTTAGCGGTTTTCATATTTGATGGTGATTAATAGTTAATGCATGGTACCGCCACCTTCATCAAACATTAGCCCTTCTAATTGAGTAAACGCAGCTTGTTGATCAGGTAAATTAAATAACACCATCAATACGACCCACTTTAGATCATCAACGGAAAAGGATTTACTTTCAATTTGCGTGGCTCGTTCGATAACCATTTCTCGAGTTTCAGGATTTAATACACCGATGCTTTCAAGAAAATAAACGAAACCGCGACACTCTTTATCTAATTGCACACATTCGTTAGTTGTAAATACACGAACAGACTGTAAAGGTTGTTGTGATAGTGCCGAATAATCAAGACTGTTTTGCATATCTGCCAAACCCTCAATCCAAGCCAGCGCTTTAAACACGGCGTCTTTTTGAAAGCCAGCTTCTGATAACTCATCAGTCAGGATTTTATTTTCCATCATTACGTCCATCTCACTATGATTGTAATTTTCAAATAAATACATAAGACATTCAAACATTAAATTGCCCCCTTAATACGAATATAACCACCAGGTTGAGAACTAACTTGGCCGGACAATTCAAGCATCAAAAGGCGCTCGAGCACATGTTCAATTGTCATATCGCAACGCTGTGCAATAACATCAACGGCTGTCGTCTCAAAGCCAGTATTGGCTAAAATAGGATCGGTAACTGATTCTGAGTGTTGACATGTGTGAATGTTGTCATGTGAATCTTTATCACCAATATCAAGTTCTTTAACAAGATTATAGTGATGAAGCTCTTCTAAAATATCGGCCACGCTTGTAATAAGTTTAGCTCCTTGAGTAATTAATTTATGACAGCCTGCCACTTTTGGATTATTAATAGAACCGGGTACTGCGAAGACCTCTCTATTTTGCTCGGAGGCAAGACGAGCAGTGATTAATGAACCGCTTTTGTCAGCGGCTTCAACGACGACAACACCTAGCGACAAACCACTGACAATACGATTGCGTCTTGGAAATTGAGAAGCTTTGGGTGTTATATCAGGCCAAAACTCCGAAACTAATAATCCACGGTTGAGGATCTCAGAAGCTAAGCCCACATTAGATTTTGGATAAATTGTATTTAAACCACATCCCATTACAGCAATAGTTGCACCCTGCGCATTTAGCGCTCCGCGATGAGCACAACTATCAATTCCAGCAGCTAGTCCACTAGTAACACAAATACCATGAGCAGCTAAATCATGAGCAATACGCTTTGCCGTTTCTTTACCCGAAATGGTTGCTGCGCGACTACCAACCATAGCGACTTGTGGTGCATGCAACAAACCAATATTGCCTTGGCAAAATAGTAATAATGGTGGCGATGAGATTTCTTTAAGTAAAGGCGGGTAGTTATCATCAAAATAACTCACAACAAAACGATTTGGTTGCTGCGCTAACCAGCATTCTACCGCGGCTATTTTTTCATTTGGAGGGTTTTGAATTGACGAAATTTGAGAAGCATTAAATCCAAGCTCTTTTAATTGGAGGCTTGTTAATTTGAATAACTGGAAAGCATCTAACCCACTCAATCGCTGCAATAGGCGATAAACACCTAATTGCGGCAATAAATCTAACGTGAGGACCTGATGTAGACGTTGCATTCATTCTCCTAATGACGCCTAAAAGGAGAATGAAATTAATACCTAAGGATTAATTAACTCATCGCCTAATCTAACAGGACGTTTAATATCGATAATTAAAGCATAGCTCAAATTTGAAAAGCTTCTGAAAACCATTATTTTTCCGCGGTATACATTGGGTAACTTTTGAGTTTCTTCATCAACAAAATACGCTTTAATGCGATCGTACGATCGGAAGTTAATTGGGTCTCGCACTTCCCCTTCACTATCAACAAACTGAATTTTCCCCGGTTGAAAAACGCTAAATACATGCCCTTGCTTAATGCCCTGCTCACTACCACCATCAATAACGACAACGTCGTTTAAACCAGACTCACGGTACATTTTAGCTGAACCAATTATTTCTGACGCAACATCACTTGATGCAGCTTCTGGTAAGAAATAAGCGGGTAAGTCATTTGCCGGTAGTGGCATTATTACAGCACCAGTTTTTACTTGTGACTTAATATCATCCAATCGTAATTGGCTAATATCAGCCGATTGTGTCGCTTCGCCTTTCGCAATTAAATTAAGCTCTAACCCCAACGTTTGATTAGTTTTTGGCGAAGAAAAAATACGTCCTCGAGAATAAATACCGTATTTAGCCCCTGTAACAAGCTTTTTATTTACAAAAACAATATCAGTTTGCTTATAAAAAACAGTGTCACGTTCTGAGCCCACTAACACAGGAAGATTATCGTACTCGCCTAATGTTACTATTTGATGCTCAGTTAAATGCTGCTCGACGTCAGACAAAGGAATCGTTGGAATTGGATTAACCTTGCGTGATTTTCGTCCATGACGCGTCATTTTAAGGGCTGGCTTGCTACGCTCAATCACAATACGCGGTTTGCCATCAACCATTATAAGATTCAGTACATCACCAGGATAAATCCAATGAGGATCTGAAATTTGCTTATTCATGCCCCAAAGTTCAGGCCAGCGCCACGGTGTCGATAAAAACTTACTAGAGATATCCCACAGCGTATCCCCTTTCACCACCACATAACGTTTTGGCGAATCGGATTTCACCTTTAATTCATCCGCATTCACTTGATGAACTACCAAAGTAAGAATGCATAAAATCAACACTCGCCACATAGCCAAATCCTTGCGTAAATCGTTCTAAAAAAGTTAAAAGTATCTTGATTTAATCAATCAAGAAATAATATTGCAACAATGATCTCAAAATCCAGTCACTTCAACCAGATAAAACTGTCAAAGCGCTGATGAAATGTTTAAAATAACAACATATCACAGATTCATAGCGGACCTACCATTAGATTGGTAGTTTGAACGAGAAAAATTATGGCCATTCTTACAGTATTACAATTTCCAGACAAAAGATTACGCACGGTTGCAGAGCCTGTTGCAGCAGTTACTAGCGAGACACAAAAAATTATCGATGACATGCTAGAGACTATGTACGATGAAAAAGGCGTTGGCCTAGCGGCTACTCAAGTTGATATTCACCAACGCATTGTTGTCATGGACTGCTCAGAAGATCAGGACACACCGATCATTATGGTTAACCCTGAAATCATCAAGCGTGAAGGTTCAATGATGAACGAAGAAGGTTGTTTATCTGTACCAGGTATTTACGCAAGTGTTGAGCGAGCTGAAGCTGTGACAGTAAAAGCGCTAGACCTGTCTCTTATACACATCTGACGCTGCCGACGAAGAGGATAGTGTAGAT
>CAJXRU010000033.1 GCA_913060565.1 uncultured Gammaproteobacteria bacterium
TCTACACTATCCTCTTCGTCGGCAGCGTCAGATGTGTATAAGAGACAGGTATTTGGTTAAACCAAATTCACTAAAGATAGCGCGAAGTTCTTTAGTCTTACTTCCGTAACGACCATCTACTGGAGAAACTGCGGTTAGGGCAGAAAGTTCCATGAATAATTCCTCAATAAAGATTATTTAAAATTGGGTTAATTGTTGTTTAGCCGATTTGACGTAGGCTTTACGGCTAAAGAATAAATGACGACGTTTGCCACCTACTTGTTGCCATAAAATCGCTGCGCGTATGCCTGCTAGTAATAAGGTTCTAATTTTCTTTTGATTCAGTAGCTGTTGTAAATGTGTGGGCGTGCCTGTCACATTTATTTTCGCCCCTAACGGACTAACAATGTCGCTATAGATGCTAGCAAAGTTACTAATCACGGCATCATCATTAATCGTAAAATGGTGTAATTGACGTTTAACTTGATCAATACGCTGGCTCATCACGGCCATTGCATTATCGTTGCGCAATAATTTGCGACTTAACGACACAATGCCTGCGATATATTTTGTTATTTCCATGCTACGACCTTCACCAGAATCAGACAGTTGCTTTATTAACGTGTCTAACCCCGATGCTAGATCAGATGTTGGTGCATAAATATCCATAACAGATTCAGGGTTAGTGCACACTAAACTTGAAACACACACTTGCCATTGGTCGTTATCGATAACACCGTGACGGGCAACATCATTTGCTAGCTTGGCACACTGCGCTAACGCAGCAAATGCTAATGCTTGATTGTCAATTGACTCAACAGACACAATTAATCCCTTATGACTTCATCGATGATTGCGCCGCCTAAACAGACCTCACCATCGTAAAACACGGCAGATTGCCCAGGGGTTACCGAACTTTGTGGCTCATCAAAGATAACGCGCACTTGATCGGGGCCTGCTGGGTAAACAGTACAAGGAATGTCGGTTTGGCGATAACGTGTTTTAACCGTTAGTTTAGCAATTTGCTGAGGTCCAAGGCGGTCAGTCCAATGCGTTTGACTTGCTAATAAGCCATTGGAAAAAAGGCGAGGGTGGTCACTACCTTGACCAACAACTAGCACGTTACGGGCAACGTCTTTGTCAACGACATACCACGGTGCTTCACCATGGTTAGATAAACCGCCGATCTGTAGCCCTTTGCGCTGACCTAGGGTGTGATACATCAAACCATCATGCTTACCAATTTCTTCACCTTCACAGCTTTCGATTACACCGGGTTGAGCAGGTAAGTATTTGGCTAAAAAGTCTTTAAATTTACGCTCACCAATAAAACAAATACCTGTTGAATCTTTTTTATTGTGAGTGACTAAATCTTGCTCCAGAGCAATTCGGCGTACTTCAGGCTTTTCTAATTCGCCTACTGGGAATAGTGTTTGTCCGACATGTTCACTGCCGAGCGTATAAAGGAAATAACTTTGGTCTTTATTCTCATCTAGCCCGCGTAATAATTGCCATTGGCCGTTAACTTCACGGCGACGTACGTAATGACCCGTAGCTATGTAATCAGCGTTTAATGCTTCAGCGGCAAATTCTAAAAACGCTTTAAACTTAATTTCTTTATTACAAATGATATCAGGGTTAGGTGTGCGACCTGCTTTGTATTCTTCAAGGAAGTACTCAAACACGTTGTCCCAATACTCAGCGGCAAAATTGATGCTGTGCAGTACTATGCCTAATTTTTCACAGACGGCTTGGGCGTCTTTTAGATCGTCAGCGGCAGAGCAATATTCATCAGTATCGTCTTCTTCCCAGTTCTTCATAAACAACCCTTCGACTTGATAGCCTTGTTGTTGTAGTAAATAAGCTGATACAGATGAGTCAACACCGCCGGAAATTCCGACAATGACTTTTTTGGATGCGTTGCTTGCGTTGTCTAACATTAAAACCCTGCTGATTGTGATATAAATCACCTATTAAATTCAAATCAACAAAATAGTGTGATGAACTTAACAAATGATTGGCATTTTTCGGGCGCAAATTCTATCACAAAGATTTAGCACTGGGTAGACGAATTAATGATATCTTAAGCGTCGATTAGCCTTTTATTTGTTGCCACTGCCCATTGTCAATACCATCGAGACTCCATTGTCCAATGCGGTAACGAATAAGACGTAGCGTTGGATGGCCTATATGTGCTGTCATTCGTCTAACCTGTCTATTGCGTCCTTCGGTAATCGTTAGTTCAAGCCAGCATGTAGGAATTGATTGGCGTTCTCGAATCGGCGGGTTTCTTGGCCACAATGTATTGGGCTCTTCGATGATTTTAACTTGTGCAGGTCGGGTTAATCCGTCTTTTAACACAACGCCCTGACGTAATTGCTTAATTGCGTCATCGCTAGGAATACCTTCAATCTGCACCCAATAAGTTTTAGTCATTTTATTGGTTGGTTCGGTGATTTTAGACTGCAATTTACCGTCATTAGTCAACAATAGTAGACCTTCGCTATCACGATCTAAGCGTCCGGCGGCATACACTTCTTTCACATTAACGTAATCCGCAAGCGTTTCTCTTCCTTCGCCACCACTAAATTGACACAAAACATCAAAAGGTTTATTGAATAAAATAACCTTGGTTGGTCCTTGCGGCTTTTTGGGCTTAGAGACACTACTATGACGTTGTTTAGACTTAGTACTTTGTGGTGTAGGTTTGCGTTTGATTGATAAACGCGTTCGCGTCTGAGACATGGAGATAAATTAATTGAGTTAGATTAGGGCTATTGTAACAATAGCCCCATCACAAGGGAATGGATGATTATCCAATGGGTGTTTTTATTAGTTTTCTACTGGGCTAATCTTCTCCGCATGTGCGCCTTTCGGACCACTTTGTAATTCATAATTAACTTCTTGTCCCGCTTTTAATGTGCGGTACCCTTCCATTTCGATCACTGAATAGTGAGCGAAAATGTCTTCACCGCCGTTGTCCGGACAGATAAAGCCAAATCCTTTTGCATTGTTGAACCATTTCACCGTGCCTGTAGCCATAATAGCAATTCCTTCTGATTTACTGTTGATCCACTCAACCTAAATAACTACTAATTTCATAATAATTTCATATAAAACTATTTAAGCTTGGATTTTAATACGAATTTAATACTAAAATAGTTAATCAAATTCAATTTTCAGTCAAGCGATAATTAGTTTTTTTTGATAAAATCTCTTTGATTTTTCCACACAATTTTTATAAAGAGTCTAAAATTAGAATATGAGCGAGTTTAATGATAACGAGTTAGTGCTCGAGAAGGACACTCAAAAGCAAGATTTGAAACCGCCATCGTTGTACAAGGTTGTTTTAAATAATGATGACTATACGCCGATGGACTTTGTAATTGATGTTCTAAGGGTATATTTTAATAAAACTGATGAGACCGCTTATCAGCTGATGATGCAAATTCATCAAGAAGGGAAAGCAACCTGTGGCACTTTTAGTGCTGATGTCGCAGAAACAAAGGTGAGCCAAGTGAATGATTGTGCTCGTGAAAACGGTCATCCACTATTATGTACAATGGAAGAAGTATAATTGCTGGTTACAGTGACTTTATCTTAAGGGGAAACTTATGTTAAATAAATCACTAGAATTAACGCTCAATAACGCCTTTAGAGATGCACGTGCGAAACGTCACGAATTTATGACGGTAGAACATCTGTTATTGGCCCTTATCGACAACGAATCAGCTAAAGATGCACTTAATGCGTGTGGTGCAAATTTAGCAAGTCTTAAACAAGAACTGATTTCCTTTATTGAAGAAACAACGCCGTTACTCCCTGTTGATGATAACGACCGTGAAACACAGCCTACATTAGGTTTTCAACGTGTATTACAACGCGCTGTATTTCATGTTCAATCCTCTGGTAACAGTGAAGTAAGCGGGGCAAATGTATTAGTTGCTATTTTTAGTGAACAGGAATCACAGGCAACGTATTTATTGAAAAAATCTGATGTTTCACGTCTTGATGTCGTCAATTACATTTCTCATGGTGTGTCTAAAGACGAAGAACATGATCCCATTCCAGGCATTGAGCAAAATGAAGGCGGGGAAGACGCCAGTAAAGCAAACGCATTAACAAAGTATGCGATTAATTTAAATGAATCAGCATCTGCCGGTGAAATTGACCCACTAATTGGCCGTGCCAGTGAAGTAGAGCGCACCGTTCAAGTATTATCACGTCGCCGTAAGAATAATCCATTATTAGTGGGTGAAGCTGGTGTTGGCAAAACCGCCATTGCTGAAGGCCTAGCGTTAAGAATTATTAAAGATGATGTACCTGATGTAATTAAAGATCACGTTATTTATTCGCTTGATATGGGCGCTATTTTAGCGGGAACTAAGTACCGCGGTGACTTTGAAAAACGCTTTAAATCAGTGCTTAAAGAATTTGAAAGACAGGCAGACGCCATTTTATTTATCGATGAAATACATACCATTATCGGTGCTGGTGCAGCGTCAGGTGGCATGTTGGACGCATCAAACTTACTTAAACCATTATTATCAAACGGTAAATTACGCTGTATTGGCTCAACGACTTATCAAGAGTTTAGTGGTATTTTTGAAAAAGACCGAGCACTCGCGCGTCGTTTCCAAAAAATTGACGTGGTAGAGCCTTCGATTGAAGATACGACTGACATTTTGATGGGTCTTAAGGCAAGTTATGAAAAACATCATAATGTAACTTATACCCGTGCAGCAATGAAGGCGGCGGCTAAATTGTCGGATAAATACATTCTTGAGCGATTCTTACCAGATAAAGCTATTGATGTAATGGATGAAGCAGGTGCTCGCCACGCAATGACGCGCAATGAACAAGATGACAACGTTATTGATGTGTCGCATATCGAAACCATCATTGCGAAAATGGCCCGTATTCCTGAGCAATCAGTTTCGTCTTCTGACATTACGTTATTGCAACATCTTGATCGTAACCTCAAGCTTGTCGTGTTTGGACAAGATCCTGCCATAGAAAAACTAACCTCCGCTATTCGATTATCGCGCTCAGGCTTAGGTAATGAAGACAAACCTATTGGGTCATTTCTATTTGCTGGTGCGACAGGTGTTGGTAAAACAGAAGTCTGTAAACAGCTAGCCAAATGTTTAGGCGTCGAGTTAATTCGTTTTGATATGTCTGAGTATTTAGAAAGTCACACAGTAAGTCGATTAATCGGCGCGCCTCCTGGTTATGTTGGATATGATCAAGGCGGGCTATTAACGGATGCCGTTCGTAAACACCCACATAGTGTTGTATTACTTGATGAGATTGAGAAAGCACACAGCGACGTCTATAACCTGTTATTACAGGTGATGGACCATGGTAGCCTAACTGACAATAATGGCCGTAAAGCTGATTTTAGAAACGTTATTGTCGTGATGACGACTAATGCTGGTGTGACCCAAACTGAGCGTCAATCAATTGGTTTTCAAGCTCAAGATCATTCGACCGATGCAATGCAGGAAATTAATCGTGTATTCTCGCCTGAATTTAGAAATCGTCTTGATTCTATAGTTTGGTTTAATAGCCTTGAACAATCAATTATCGAGCAAGTGGTCGACAAGTTTATTGTTGAGGTGCAAGCACAACTTGATGTGAAAGCCGTAACGCTAAATGTCGATAAAGCAGCGCGTTTATGGTTAGTTAATAAAGGTTATGACAAAACCATGGGCGCACGACCAATGACTCGTGTTATCCAAGAAGAATTGAAAAAGCCAATGGCCAATGAATTACTCTTTGGTAAATTAGCTCAAGGTGGAACCGTAACAGTGAGCATTAAGAAAGATGCGCTAGCATTTGATTATGTGCCACAAGAAAAGCATGAAGAGATCAACTAACCGTTAGTTTCTAATAGCTACAAAAAAGCCCATCAATGATGGGCTTTTTTTATAAATAATATCAAATTGAAATTATTTATAGGAAACAATTAACGCGCACGGAAAACGATGCGGCCTTTTGTTAAGTCGTAAGGTGTTAATTGAACCGTTACTTTATCGCCAGTTAAAATACGAATGTAGTTTTTACGCATTTTTCCAGAAATATGAGCTGTCACAACATGACCATTCTCTAATTCTACGCGGAACATGGTATTAGGTAATGTGTCTAACACAGTACCTTGCATTTCAATGTTGTCTTCTTTTGCCATTACAGACTTATTCCTGTCATCTTTAGATTAAAATTGTTTAACTATTAAGCAATCATTATCAGTGCTAATTTATGGGCGCAAATGATGAACTAATTACGACTCCGTGTAAAGGTTTGGTCGCTAATTTTTGTATTTAATCCATCTATTGTCGATGAAGCGCTCATTTGGGCGATATTGTTGCTTATAATTCATCGCATCACAGTCATCAATTTGAAAGCCAAGATACAAATATTCAAGGTTTAACTGTTTGCATTGAGCAACTTGTTTCAGAATGTGAAATTTACCTAGTGAAAGATGTTCAAATTCAGGATCAAAAAAAGTATATACTGCTGATAATCCATTACCCAAGATATCAGTCACCGCAACACCGATGAGTTTGTCATCGACATAGCTCTCTAAAAAGCCGATATTAAGCCAATCACATTGAGTGAATGTTTCTAATGCACTTATTTGTGGCGGATACATACTGCCTGTTTGGTGCCGGAGACTTATATACTTACTGTAGAGAGGAAAGTAGTCTTGTGACGGAGAGGTCACCCATTGTATTCGAATAGACTTATTTTTGCTAAGAACACGTTTTTGACTCTTGCTGGCTTTAAAATCATCCACTTTAATGCGGATACTTTGGCATGCCTTGCATTGCTCGCAGTGTGGACGATACGCATCATTGCCGCCGCGCCTGAACCCTCTTTCCATTAACTGCTGATATAGATAGCTGTTAATTTGTTGATTAGGGTACACGACCAAGAGGCGTTCAGACTCTCTCGGTAAATAACTGCAATTTCCTGCTTGTGTCAAGCCAAGCGTTAGTTGCTCTAATTCAGACAATAGTTATCTCCTGAGACTGCCAATCAATTTTACTTGGTAATGTATTGGAAAGGTGTTCAACAAATGCTTGGCGCGAAATCAATTTAGCGCCAAGAGACATTAAATGCGGGTTTTCAATTTGGCAGTCTATCATTGAGACATTGTGCTGTTTAAGAAACTGGCTAAGGCCGAGTAAAGCCACTTTAGAGCCATTCGGTGCTAAGGAGAACATTGATTCGCCACAAAACGTATTGTTGATAAATATTCCATACAGACCACCAATGAGTTGGTCATTTTGCCAGGCTTCAATACTATGGGCGTGGCCTTGGTAGTGAAGATTACTGTAGGCAGTAGCCATTTTATTATCGATCCACGTGCCTAATTCATCTTTGCGTGGTTGACGGCACTGATCGATTACGTTGTTAAACTGCTTATTGATCGTGATGCGGATAGTTGATTGTCTTAAAAACTTTCTAAATGATTTGCTAACATGAAATTCATTGCAATCAATGACACAACGCTTACTTGGCGACCACCACATTATAGGATCATCTTCATTAAACCACGGAAATATTCCATGAAAATAAGCGTTTAGTAATCTTTCCTTAGATAAATCTCCACCAATGGCTAATAAACCATCTGGCTCGTTCATTGCTAATTCGACGGGAGGAAAGTCGATATTATCCATTTTCAGCAGTGTAAGTTGACTCATAGTGAAGAATAGGTGCGTTAACCGTTAATTTTTATTACACTATAATATACTATGATCGACGTATAGCACATGGAGAGCTTAATGAAACGATTGGTTTTTGTGGTTTTTTTGATATTTATTGGCTCGCTAGGCCAAGCTGTGGCTAGTGATAAAACCATTCATATTTCTAAGGTGGAATCTGCCGTTGTATCAAGTATTAGGCAACTAAGTGAACAAGACTTAGAGCGTGATCGAAATCGAAACTGGGCGTTATTTGGCAATTCATTACTTGGTGGTGTCTTAGGATATCAATACGGCAATGGATCTAGTGACGATGTTAAATTAGTTTTAAGTACAATTTTGGCGCACAATCAAAAGAAGATTGAAGGGAACGAGCTAAAAAGTAGTATCAAAGTACGTCTGACCGAACTGCAAGTAAAATTAACGAATGGCAAACGCCAAGCGATTATCCTGTCAACACAAAGTGGTCGTGTCTATCGCGCCAATGATAAAGTGAGATTAGTGTATTTTGAGACTGGCGTGTTTATCGACAAGATTTAAGTGATGAAGTCATAAACAAAAAGCCCCAGCAGAAATTGCTGGGGCTTTTTACGTATAGTACAAATAGTATCTAAGACACTACATAATTTGTAATCAATTATTGAGCGTCTAAGAATCGTTCAGCATCTAACGCTGCCATACAACCACTGCCCGCAGAAGTAATCGCTTGACGGTAATGTTGGTCAAATACGTCGCCCGCTGCAAATACACCTTCAATAGACGTTTGAGTGGCATTGCCAGCAAGGCCTGATTGTACTTTTAAGTAGCCATTTTCCATCTCTAACTGACCTTCAAATATACCCGTATTCGGTTGATGACCGATAGCAATGAACACACCGTCAACAGCAAGCTCACTATCAGTATTACCGTTAGTGCCTTGTAACTTAACGCCTGTTACGCCCATTTGATCGCCAACAACTTCTTCTAGCGTCGAGTTCAGGTGCAATTCAATGTTACCATTCGCCGCTTTTTCCATTAGGCGATCGCTTAAGATTTTTTCACTACGGAATGTTTCACGGCGATGTACAACATGCACTTTAGACGCGATGTTAGCGAGGTAAAGCGCTTCTTCAACAGCGGTGTTGCCGCCGCCGACTACTGCAACTTCTTTACCACGGTAGAAGAAACCATCACAGGTTGCACAGGCTGATACACCACGACCCATAAATTCTTCTTCAGATGGTAAGCCGATGTACTTAGCTGATGCGCCTGTTGCTAAAATAACAGCATCTGCAGTAAATACTTGATTATCACCAGTTAGGGTGAAAGGGCGCTTAGAGAAATCTACTTTGTTGATGTGATCAAATACAATTTCAGTATCAAATTTCTCAGCATGTTCTTTCATACGATCCATTAGTGCAGGACCTGTTAAATCATTTGCATCGCCAGGCCAGTTTTCGACTTCAGTCGTCGTAGTTAATTGACCACCTTGCTGAATACCTGTCACTAAAACAGGTTTTAAGTTAGCACGCGCTGCATAAACAGCCGCTGTGTAACCAGCAGGACCAGAACCTAAAATTAATAGCTGGCAATGTTTTACTTCACTCATCGAAATAACTCCTAAATAATGCAATTGCGACACGAATTAAGCGCCGTCATTAGTAATATGAATTTATATGGGGCTAAGTATAGGGATATCAAGGCGGGGGCACAATATGTTAAGTCTTATAGTCTATGCCTAGGCACAAAAAAGCCAGCATGACGCTGGCTTAATATATTTACACAGAATTTTTACGCTAAATATTTACGCGATAGCAACTTCTGGTGCAACAAAATCCATGCCGTGAGCAATAGCAACACTTTCGCAAGTGATTTTGCCGTCAATAACATTAAGGCCATTTAAGAAATCTTGGTTACCAGATAAAGCGGCTTTGTAGCCTTTATTTGCTAACTCAATGATGTACGGCAATGTTGCGTTATTAAGTGCGAACGTTGAAGTACGTGGTACTGCACCCGGCATGTTAGCAACACAGTAGTGAACAACTTCATCGACGATGTATGTTGGATCTTGGTGAGTTGTTGCGTGAGATGTTTCAATACAACCGCCTTGATCAATTGCAACATCAACAATAGCAGCGCCTGATTTCATCGCAGCGATGTGTTCTTTGGTGACTAATTTAGGTGCTGCTGCACCAGGGATTAATACACCGCCGATTACTAAATCAGCTGCTAATACTTCTTTTTCTAGCGTATCCGCTGTTGAGTAAAGTACTTTCGCTGTGTTACCAAATTGAACATTTAGACGACGTAATGTGTCAATGCTACGGTCTAAAATAGTGACTTCAGCGCCAAGACCAACAGCCATTTGTGCAGCGTTGTTACCAACCATGCCGCCGCCAATGACAACAACTTTTGCAGGTTCAACACCTGGAACGCCGCCTAATAACATACCGCGTCCTGCATTAGATTTCTCTAGTGCTTGAGCGCCAGCTTGAATAGACATACGACCAGCAACTTCTGACATTGGTGCTAATAGTGGTAGGCCACCATTGCGATCAGTGACTGTTTCGTAAGCGATACAAACAGCTTTAGAGTCGATTAATGCTTGAGTTTGCGGTAAATCAGGGGCGAGGTGAAGGTAAGTAAATAGAATCTGGCCTTCACGAAGCATTGCACACTCAACAGGTTGAGGCTCTTTTACTTTTACAATCATGTCTGCTGCATCAAAGATTGCTTTGGCAGTGTCTGAGATCGTCGCGCCTACATTAATATAGTCTTCATCAGAGAAACCGATGCCAACACCAGCATTAGTTTCAACAACAACACTATGACCATTTTGAACAAGCTCTCGAACGCTTGCTGGAACCATACCTACGCGATATTCGTGATTTTTTATTTCTTTTGGTACACCGATATGCATATTTTTACCTTATTAACGGGATGTGATTTCAATGCGAATATTATATGAAAGTTCTTATGAAATTTTTGTCTTTAATTTAGGTTAAGAATCAACATTTGTAGCGAAATATTCTGTAAAATATGGTTTAATTAGTTTTTTATGCTGTAATAAGAGGTCAGATGAGGTTATGGAACTTGATCGCATTGATAAAAACATTCTACGTGAGTTACAAAATAACGGCAGAATCTCGAATGTTGAATTAGCAAAATGTGTCGGGCTGAGCCCAACTCCCTGTTTAGAACGGGTAAAGCGACTTGAACGTAATGGCGTGATAAGGCAGTACACAGCGTTATTAGATCCGACGGCTGTAGATGCATCGCTTTTAGTTTACGTTGAAATCAAGTTGCATCGCAGTAGTGCTGATGTGTTTGACCGATTCAATCAAGCGGCACAACAATTAGATACTATTCTTGAATGTCATTTGGTGTCTGGTGATTTCGATTATTTACTTAAAACTCGCGTATCGGATATGTCGACTTATCGTGGAGTACTCAACGAAACCTTATTATCTTTACCTGATATTAAGGATTCCCGCACCTATGTCGTCATGGAGGAGGTTAAATATTCAACAAATCTACCTATTTCAAATTAAATTGTGTGGACTAACAGCAATTAGCATCGTAAACATGGCAATTACACCCTAAATTTTGTATCGTAAGCCGATAATTCGCGCTTAATTTTAATAAATAAAATCATTACGTTATTTACGCAACTGTTCAACAGGAGTTCAGCCTTGGTTTCTCACAATAATAATGAATCCACCAAACAGTTAGCTGATCTCCCAGCAATAGAAAACGAGCATATTATGGATAGTAATTCTTCTGCATCGACAACATCACAACCTGTTACTGGCATGCAACGCGTTTTAGAAGCGAGCATCGTGACATCAACGTTATTATCATTGTATCTATTATTGGCACTATATAGCTTTGATGCTGGTGACGCAGCGTGGACCCAAACTGCCAGCGATGAGCTCGCTAAAAACTGGATGGGTAATGCTGGTGCTTATTTGGCGGATATTCTATTTGTGAGCGTTGGCATTTTAGCTTACAGCCTGCCATTCTTACTTGCTGGTTTAGGCTATGTGTTATTTAAAGCGCACCATCGATTGCGAGAAATAGACTTTTTTACGATGGGCTTGCGTTTTATCGGTTTCTTTTTAACGACCTTTGGCATTTTAGCAACGGCGAGTATCAATTTTGATGATATTCACCAAGCATTTTCTGCGGGAGGGATCATTGGCGATATCATCGCTAATGCCATGTTACCTAATTTTAACTTCATCGGAACAACCTTATTATTGGTTTGCTTTATTGCTGCTGGACTTACCTTGATGACCGGTATTGGTTGGATGCAAGTGGTTGAACGCACTGGTGCTGTCGTACTCGCGATTGTGATGTGGATTGTGAAGGGATGCGCAAGTCTTATCAATACCAGTGAACGTCAAACTGATAATGATGAAAATGACGAAGCGCCGCAATTAACTGAAGAAGTGTCGCCGATAACTATTGAAAGCGAAGCACAACAATTAGAAGCGCCGCAGATACGCAATATTCAAGAGCCTAAGATTTCATTAGATGATGCTCAAGAATTACCTCAAGAGATTAAGCTAGAGCCAAGTACTCGATTGAATAGTGCTTCACAAGCGCTAGAAGAACATAGTGACCTGCCGTCTTTTAGTGCGGCAAATGAAGATGTCGACATTGACTTAACAATGTATCAACGCCCAGATGATAAGCCATCACCTCAATTGCACCCTGAGAATGAATCGCCATCGACGGCTGAACTAGCCCAAGCCATTGCTGCTGTGCAACCTAAAGTGGTTGAAGTCGAGCAAGGCAAAGGAACGATTGATGGTTTGCCGCCAGTGCGCCGCTCAACAACGCCGTTGCCATCACTAGAATTATTAGACGCGCCTAAAAAGTTAATTAACCCGATAGCACAAGAAGATTTAGATCGCGTATCGCGGTTAGTTGAAGCTAAATTACTCGATTTTAATATTATTGCGAACGTGGTTGATGTGTTCCCAGGTCCAGTAATCACCCGTTTTGAATTGGATTTAGCACCAGGTATTAAAGTGAGCAAAATTTCGGGTCTTTCTAAAGATTTGGCTCGCTCACTGTCAGCGCTGAGTGTTCGGGTGGTGGAAGTCATTCCTGGAAAAAGCGTGATTGGACTAGAAATTCCCAACGAAAATCGTGAAATAGTTTACTTGCGTGAAAACCTGTCCAGTGAAAAGTTCGCTAACAATAAATCACCCTTAACAATGGTACTGGGTAAAGATATCGCCGGTATGCCGGTTGTTGTTGATTTAGGCAAGATGCCTCATTTATTGGTTGCTGGTACAACAGGCTCTGGTAAATCGGTGGGCGTTAACGCGATGATTTTGTCATTGCTTTATAAATCTACGCCTGACGAAGTTCGCATGATCATGATTGACCCGAAAATGCTTGAGCTTTCAGTATACGAAGGGATCCCACATCTATTATCTGAAGTGGTCACCGACATGAAAGAAGCAGCTAATGCGCTGCGCTGGTGTGTGGGCGAGATGGAACGTCGCTACAAGTTGCTATCAGCAGTTGGTGTACGTAATTTGGCGGGCTATAACGCCAAAGTAAAAGCGGCTATTGCAGCAGGTGATCCACTAACTGATCCGCTATGGAAAGCGGGCGATAGCATGGATGAAACTGCGCCGCTGTTAGAAACGCTACCAAGCATTGTCGTTATTGTTGATGAATTTGCTGATATGATCATGATTGTCGGTAAAAAAGTTGAAGAACTTATAGCCCGTATTGCCCAAAAAGCACGTGCTGCTGGTATTCATTTGATTTTAGCGACACAGCGCCCATCCGTTGACGTTATTACTGGCCTTATTAAAGCAAACATTCCAACGCGAATTGCCTTCCAAGTGTCATCGCGTGTAGATTCTCGCACTATCCTAGATCAGCAAGGCGCAGAACAATTGCTGGGGCAGGGTGATATGTTGTATTTACCACCGGGTACGGGGGTTCCGACTCGTGTTCACGGCGCGTTCGTTGACGATCATGAAGTCCACAAAGTGGTGGATGATTGGAAATTACGTGGTAAACCCAACTACATCGATGCCATATTATCCGGCGAAAGTAACGACGCTATATTATTGCCTGGCGAAGCAGCTGAAGGGGACGAAGAAAACGATGAGTTTTACGATGAAGCAGTGGCTTTTGTCACTGAAACCCGTCGTGGCTCTATTTCTAGTGTGCAGCGTAAATTTAAAATTGGTTACAATCGCGCCGCTAGATTGATTGAACAAATGGAAGCTTGCGGCGTCGTAAGTTCACCGGGCCACAATGGTACGCGCGAAGTATTAGCGCCGCCAGCGCCAAAGAATTAAAGGAAGTATTATGAAAAAGTCACTATTAACACTCGTTTTATCACTGTCTATAACGGGGTTTGTTGCGCCATCGACGTTTGCGACTCAGCCACCAATGAAAGACATTGAGCTGCACAAGAAGAATGTATTAGACAGCGCATCAATGGAGCTCCGTAACAAGCTTAATGTTTATAACCAATTTGCAGCGAACTTTTCTCAAACAGTTGTTGATAACAAAGGGCAAGAAATTCAACAAGCCACTGGTTCAATGAAAATGTCACAACCAAACATGTTTCGCTGGGTCACAAACGAGCCTGATGAATCAGTTGTCGTTTCTGACGGTCAAAGCGTATGGATTTACAACCCTTTCGTTGAGCAGGTAAGCGCGTTGGATCTCGATAGCACCATGACTCAATCACCCTTGTGGCTTATTGCTAATCAAAGTGATGAAGCCTGGTTATTGTTTGATGTTAAAAAGAATGGCGAACGTTTTGAAGTGAAGCCTAAAGATCCTAAAAACCTCACCAAAAAGATTGTCATGTCTTTTAGTGATAATAAAATTGCCGCGTTAGATATTCTCGATGCGCAGGGCCAAACAAGTCATTTTGTGTTTAATAATTTTGATTATCAAACCGCCATTGATGCTAATGCTTTCAAGTTTGATATGCCAGAAGGTGTCGACTTTGACGATCAGCGCGGAGCTAAATAAGACCTGTGAGTAGCTTGCCATTTGATTTTTCGCCTGACTTTCAGCCGCTTGCAGCACGTATGCGTCCGACAAATTTTGAACAATATATCGGTCAATCGCATATTTTAGGTGAGGGTAAGCCGCTGCGCACAGCGCTCGAAGCTGGCCGCGCGCACTCGATGATTTTGTGGGGACCACCAGGCACTGGTAAAACTACTTTGGCAGAGATCGTTGCTCACTATGTCGATGCTCATGTTGAGCGTGTTTCTGCGGTAACATCGGGTGTTAAAGAGATTCGCGCCGCCATTGAAAGCGCCAAACAAGTGGCGCAATCGCAATCGCGCCGAACGCTCCTGTTTGTCGATGAAGTACACCGTTTTAATAAATCGCAACAAGATGCGTTTTTGCCGTACATTGAAGACGGTACGGTAATTTTTGTCGGTGCGACCACTGAAAATCCATCATTCCAACTCAACAACGCGTTGTTATCTCGTGCTCGTGTTTATTTACTTAAAAAACTTGAAAACGACGATATTAAAGCACTCGTGGTACAAGCGCTGGCAGATAAAGAGCGCGGCTTTGGTAAAGAGCAAATAACCTTAGATGATAATGTGTTAACAGGCCTTGCTAACGTGGTGCAGGGTGATGCCCGAATGGCGCTTAATTACCTAGAATTGCTCATGGACATGCGTGATGGTAGAGCTATTGATCTGGCAATGTTATCGCAAGTTTGTGGCGACAAAGTTAGCCAGTTTGATAACAAAGGCGACCTTTATTACGATTTAATATCAGCACTTCATAAGTCAATTCGAGGCTCGTCACCTGATGGTGCCTTGTATTGGTTTTGCCGTTTGTTAGCGGTAGGCGGTGATCCCCTTTATGTGGGCAGGCGATTATTGGCTATTGCTTCTGAAGATATTGGTAATGCAGATCCCAAAGCAATGCAAGTGGCGCTGAGCGCGTGGGATTGTTTTCATCGCGTTGGGCCAAGTGAAGGTGAACGTGCCATTGCACAAGCAGTTATTTATCTGGCGTGTGCGCCAAAGAGTAACGCTGTTTATATGGCGTTTAGTGATATGAAAGCGCTGGTGGCCAAAGAAAACGATTTTGAAGTACCACATCATTTACGTAATGCCCCTACCAAATTAATGAATGAACTTGGTTATGGGCAAGAATATCGCTACGCCCATAATGAAGAAAATGCATTTGCCGCAGGTGAGAGTTATTTACCACCGCAAATAAAAGACATTGAAGTGTATCAACCGACCAATCGCGGATTAGAAAGTAAAATTGCAGATAAACTCAACTATTTAAAGCAATTAAATCAACAAAGTGACATCAAGCGCTATGAATAATTTACTACTAATTGGCCTTGGCGGTGCGTTGGGCGCAATTTCTCGCTATGGATTGTCACAATTGGCAATTAATATGTTTGGTAAAGGCTTTCCTTTTGGTACACTTATCGCCAATTTTGTAGGTTCACTATTAATGGGGTTATTATTTTCCCTTGTTGAAAGTGAATCGTTAATGCCACAAGCAAGAATTGCCTTAGGAGTTGGTTTTTTAGGGGCGTTCACAACGTTTTCGACATTTTCACTCGATACAGTGTTAATGCTCCAAGCCGGTGAGTTTCAAAAAGCAATATTAAACATTCTTTTCAATTTATTACTGTGTTTAAGCGCGGTGTGTATTGGGTTGTGGTTAGGCAACAAATAATTAAAAACAAATTTAACAGCAAGAAAACAGTGGAAGAAACATGTTAGATCCTAAATATCTTAGAACAGAGTTAGAAGAAACAGCAGCGCGTTTAGCAAAACGTGGTTATGAATTAGATACTGATGCCCTAGCGCAACTTGAAGAGCGTCGTAAAGTATTACAAGTATCCACGCAAGAATTACAAGCGCAACGTAACTCCCGTTCTAAGTCAATTGGTCAAGCAAAAGCGCGTGGTGAAGACATCGCACCATTACTTGCTGAAGTTGGCGAATTAGGCGATCAACTTGACGCGGCAAAAGCTGAGTTAGCAACACTTTTAGGCGATATCGATAATATCACTATGGGCGTACCGAATTTACCAGATAGCGAAGTACCTTTTGGTAAAGACGAAGATGACAACGTTGAAGTATTACGTTGGGGCACGCCACGTACTTTTGATTTTGAGATTAAAGATCACGCCGATGTTGGTGAAGCGCTTGGCGGGATAGATTTCGCTGCATCAGTTAAACTGACCGGTTCACGCTTTGTCGTGATGAAGAACCAAGTAGCTCGTATGCACCGTGCACTTGCGCAGTTTATGCTTGACCAACACGCTGATAACCACGGCTACACAGAAACTTATGTGCCGTATCTTGTTAATAGCGATAGCTTACGTGGCACCGGTCAGTTACCTAAATTTGGTGAGGATTTATTCCACACTAATCCGGCGAATGAAGAGGGCACAGGCTTAAGTCTTATCCCAACGGCTGAGGTTCCACTCACGAACTTAATGCGTGATGAGATTGTTGAAGAGTCAGCGCTGCCACTTAAATTTACAGCCCATACGCCATGTTTCAGAAGTGAAGCGGGTTCATACGGCCGAGATATTAAAGGCTTAATTCGTCAGCATCAATTTGATAAAGTGGAAATGGTGCAAATCGTTAAACCTGAAACATCAGATGCTGCATTAGAAGAGCTAACCGGCCACGCTGAGAAAATCCTTCAATTGCTTGAGCTACCTTATCGTAAAGTATTGTTATGTACTGGTGATATGGGGTTCACAGCGGCTAAAACTTATGATTTAGAAGTGTGGTTACCTACACAAGACTGTTACCGTGAAATTTCTTCATGTAGTAACACTCGTGATTTCCAAGCGCGTCGTATGCAAGCACGTTTCCGCAACAAAGAAATGAACAAGCCAGAACTAGTTCACACACTCAATGGTTCAGGTCTAGCGGTTGGTCGTACTTTGGTTGCTATTTTAGAAAACAACCAGCAAGCAGACGGTACAGTAACTGTTCCTGAAGCACTTCGTCCGTACATGGGAGGTTTAGCTCACATCGGCTAAACATCACGTGTAATGAACGATGAACAGCGGTTTAGACGCATGCTCTATCGAGCAATGCTGCTATTGTTCAGCGGTTTGTTGTTAATAATCATCGGCGCAGCCGTGGAGTTATTAATAAAGCATGCATAATTAAAACCACCTCACGGGTGGTTTTTTATGTTCAGGATGAACGGTATCCAGCGGTGCCAGTGATGCGAGGCCAGGCAAAGATCTGGGTATGCAGAATAGGCGCTATCCAGTAGTGCAGAAAAAATCGCCGAATGGCAAGGTTTTAGGGCAGAACAAAGCAGTATCTAATAGCACTTTGAATGTAGAAGAACAGCTAAGCCCTAAAATAGGCCATAAAAAAAACCAGCGACTAGCGCTGGTTTTTACATAGTAATAAAAGACTATCTATTAGTGATCGTGAGCTTCACCGGCACCTTTAGGTACACGGATAGAATCAACCATATCAACAACATCTTGTGGTACATCACCTGTTACTTTTGATACAGCAAATGCGGTACCAAAGTTAACTAGCATACCAATAGTACCAATACCTTCAGGTGAAATACCTAAGAACCAATTATCAGGGCTATTTGCAGCCGGGTTAACAAACTTGAAGTAGATGATGTATGCCGCTGTGAATACTAAGCCAACGATCATACCCGCAACTGCACCTTCCTTGTTCATCTTCTTGCTAAAGATACCCATGATAATCGCAGGGAAGAGCGACGATGCTGCTAAACCGAATGCAAAGGCTACTACCGCAGCAACGAAATCAGGTGGATAAATACCTAGAATACCTGCTAAGACAATACCTACTGCTGCTGCACCACGTGCCCACATTAGCTCTTGTTTGTCTGAAATATCAGGACGTAATGTTTTCTTCATTAAATCATGAGAAACCGACGTTGAGATAACCAATAGTAAGCCAGCAGATGTTGAGAGCGCTGCGGCTAGACCACCGGCGGCAACTAACGCGATTACCCATGCTGGTAAATCAGCAATTTCAGGATTCGCTAGTACCATGATGTCACGGTCAATTTTCATTTCATTGCGTTCGTCGCCTGAGTAGAACATTTTGCCATCGCCATTTTTATCGTCAAATGTAATTAGGCCTGTTTTTTCCCAGTTTTTAATCCAGCTAGGCGCATCGGCGTATGAAGTACCTTGGCCATAAACTTTAGAGCCATCTTGCATTTGAACTGTTGGACCATTGATTGTTTCAATCATGTTCACACGTGCAAATGATGATAATGCTGGAATAGTGGTGTACATAATACCGATAAATACTAGTGTCCAACCTGCAGAAATACGTGAATCTTTTACTTTAGGAACAGTAAAGAAACGCACGATTACATGGGGTAGGCCAGCGGTACCAATCATTAATGCACCAGTGATACAGAATACGTCTAATGTTGATTTTCGCCCTTCGGTATAAGCACCAAATCCTAGCTCTTCGGATAAACCATCGAGTTTAGCAAGTAAATAACCAGAGCCATCAACCATTTCACTACCAAAACCAATCTGCGGAATTGGATTACCAGTCATCATTACAGAGATAAAAATTGCTGGTACCATGAATGCGAAGATAAGCACACAGTATTGCGCTACCTGCGTATAAGTAATGCCTTTCATACCACCTAGTACTGCGTAGAAGAATACTACGGCCATACCAATGACAACGCCGGTCTCGATTTCTACTTCTAAGAAGCGAGAGAATACAACACCAACACCACGCATTTGACCTGCTATGTAGGTAAAACATATGAATATTGCACAGACCACGGCTACAATACGTGCTGTGTCTGAGTAGTAACGGTCGCCAATGAAATCAGGCACTGTAAATTTACCGAATTTACGTAAATATGGCACCATACATAACGCCAGCAATACATAACCGCCAGTCCATCCAAGTAGATACACTAGACCATCAGAACCGGTAAATGACACGATACCTGCTAATGAAATAAATGACGCTGCTGACATCCAATCTGCCGCTGTTGCCATGCCGTTCATTACTGGTGGTACACCGCCGCCAGCAACATAAAACTCTTTTGTCGATCCTGCGCGGGCCCAGATTGCGATACCGATATACATCGCAAACGTTAGACCAACGATGATATAGGTTAAAGTTTGTACATCCATCGTATTGCTCCTATTCTTCTACGTTATATTTTTTATCAAGATTGTTCATCTGTTTTACGTAGATGAAAATCAAGGCAATAAAGACATACATGGCTCCCTGTTGGGCAAACCAAAATCCTAACTTAAACCCCATGAAAGTAATTTCATTGAGCTGATCAATAAATAAAATGCCGCATCCATAAGATACAACGAACCATACAACCAATAATTTCAGCATTATCTTTAGGTTTTCTTTCCAATAACCTTCAGCCTGCTCTTTGTTTTCGAAACTCATATAACTGCCCCCTTTTGTTTAATAGTTATGTTGGAGTTACGAAAGTTAATCTAGCAAGCATGCTAGGTATGGGAATCAAGACCTTAGTCTAAATAGTATTTTGGGGATGTGAGAATAAACGCTTCTTAAAAATCAATAAAGCCTAGTAAACAGCGGGTTGTAATCAAAATGTTACAAATCTAGGCGGGCTAACTAGGATGGGGCGTTAGACCAAGGTCTAGTAAGTAAACTGCTGTTTTAAAATGGAAATTGATTGATTACTCTAAAATATATATTCAAGAGAAGGCGATATTATGAGCTAACTACACTTGCAGGTGTAACAAAACATTGCAGTTTTTTGGTACTTTATTCTTATGTGTTGATACTAGTTGGTACTTACGTGGGTTGTTTAAGGCTGAGCTATCCGTAAACTTGTGTTCGTAAAAAAGGATTAGTTTCTGCCTGTTGTTGGAACTATGTTGTTATCCTAATCTTATCGAGGTTACGTTGAAATTTTCTGAAGATTCAAGTCAAGCGGCTAATTACCTTAGGCGAGCAGTACCGAAAATGGTCGAGCATGACATTGTACCCAATCCGCTTAATTATACGCTTTGGTATAGTTATTTTTCGCAAGCATACCCATCGCTAAATAAAGCTCTCGAAGCTACAGTTTCCCGTTATGGTACTTGTCCCGTTGATGTGAGCGAGTCGTTATTTCTTGAGCACATCATTCAAACGGATGACCAACTGAGTCAAAACAATAAGATTCAACAGTCGCTTGTTCATTTAGTGAGTGACTTATCTGGCACCATCGAAAAAACCTCACAAGAGACTGCCGTCTATTCATCGGCGCTTAAAGAAAACATCATGGAGCTGGGAACGTCCGGCCTGAGTGATGAATTGGTACAGAAACTTAACGAACTGAGTTCAAATGCGAGTGGTTTATGCAGTACTAACGAAGCTTTTCAGTCACAACTTGCCCAAGCACAGTCCGAAATTAATGCGTTAAAGCAAGAATTAGAAGAGTCTCAATCACAAGCTTCTACCGATGCGCTAACTGGACTTGCCAATAGACGAGTATTTGAATCGATATTTACCCAACATGCGCATAATGATGACATGCCTATGTCTGTCGTTATGATTGATATCGACCGCTTTAAAAACTTCAATGACACACATGGCCATCTGATGGGTGACCAAATTCTTCAATTCGTTGGTAAGTTGTTAAAACAAGAATGCCCAGAATCAGTTACGCCAGTACGATTTGGCGGTGAAGAGTTCGCATTATTGTGTCCTGAATTAGGGATCGATAATGTGAAGGATATTGCCGAAACCATTCGCACTAAATTATCTAAAGTGGCCTTTAGTAATAAACGCACTGGTGAACGTATTGAGCCTGTGACGGCGTCATTTGGTATTGCGGTCAAACGATCGAACGAAGTACTAGAAAACTTGATAGAACGTGCTGATAAAGCATTATACGCGGCAAAGAATAATGGTCGTAACCAAGTACAATTAGCTTCCTAAGAAAATTATTTCTAGTTACGCGGCCTTGTCCTGCGAGGATATTCTGAATAAGCATTAGCGCGTCGTTATTATTGTTTTGATTCAAATCATAAGTGGATTACATGACATGGACGTCATCAAATTATGATGGTGGTGTTAGAAACGGATCTAATGTGAACGATTTAATGAATATAGATGATATTAATAGGGAATAAAAAGAAGAAGTGGCGCGCATGGAAGGAGTCGAACCTCCGACCGCCTGGTTCGTAGCCAGGTACTCTATCCAGCTGAGCTACATGCGCATTATACTTTGCTATCTATTATAAATAATAAATGGCGGAGAAGGAGGGATTCGAACCCTCGATGGGATTTAAAGCCCATACTCCCTTAGCAGGGGAGCGCCTTCGGCCACTCGGCCACCTCTCCGTTGACGAGGCATATTATAGAAGTCCTAAAATATGTCAACATCGTATTTTATCAATTGCTTGTTAAATAAACGAATTTAGCGAAATACATTAATTACGCGAATAATTACCACATTAAATCATCTGGGATTTGGAAATCAGCATACGGATCGTCTTCGTCAACTTCAGTCGGTTGATTATCATTTTGTAGAACGATGTATTGCTCATCAACCGCTGCGATTTTATCGGCGGCTAAGGTCGGCAGTAAATAAATAACGTTGTCAAAATGACAGACAGTGATACGGCCTTTGACTAAGGCATTGTGGTTAACGTCATTAAGTAATAAGCGCTTTACTTTACCGTCTAACACGTAGTTATACTCGAGTTCACCTTCAAAATCTTTGATATGAAGTTGAGCAAGCATTTGTTTGACTTTGCCTTGCTCTGATTTTTTATCTAATGCTTGCTTAATGACAGCATTTTTTTCGGCGTCTACAGCGGCTTGCTGCTGTTTTTTTGCATCAATTTCATCTTGAAGAGAGGTATCTGCTTCGACTTGTTTCTTGCGAACCGCTTTATTTTTCTTACGTTTTTCACTACGGATTTTGTTTGCAGATTGCTTATTGGCTAAACCTGCTTTTAATAGTTGGTCTTGTAACGACGCCATCTGTGCCTCAATGGGGGAATACTAAAAGATTGGCGAATGATATCAATCACTAATTCAGTTGGCTAGATAAAGTTGATGCGTCGTTATGTATGCTTCGACTGCTGGTGGTGTGAGGAAAGTAATTGGCTGATTTTCGCTAATTTCTTGACGCATTTGAGATGATGAGATTGCTAGCGGAAAGGCCTGATGCAGATAGATTTTCCCACCAAGGTTCACGCGTAAATCATCTATATTGTTAGTTTCATGTTGTGTCAGCAAAGTGTGGGCATCACTTTGTGCTTCAACCTGATAACCGGGACGCTGCGAAACGACAAGATGGCAGTGCTTGAGAATATCTTGCCAACGATGCCATGTGGTGAAATTAATAAAAGAATCCATACCCATTAAAAAGCACAGTGGCTGATCTGGATAGTTGTTTCTAAAGTGAATTATCGTATCGACGGTAAACGAAACCGCGGGGGAGTTGATTTCAATATCGCTCACTTTAAGCTGTTGGCAGCTTTGTGTTGCTAGCGTCAACATAGTTAATCTATGTGTTGGTGCAATCGTTTCGTGTTGCTTATGGGGTGAAATAAAATTAGGAATTAGGGTTACATGAGCCAATGATAATGCATGGCATATATCAAGGGCACTGCGTAAATGCCCGTGATGAACAGGGTTGAAGGTGCCACCGAACAATCCAATTGGCGTCTTCATCAATCCAAATCACCAGTAATCGTTAACGTGAGTTGGGTTAACTTATCCCAAGGTAAATCATAGGATAATTTAATAGACTGTTCTATATCGCTCAATATTGCCAGTGAACGCAATAGGGTTTGGAGTGATAAACGTCGCAGCGCTGCATCAAATAACTTCTGGCGCGCAGCCCAAACTCGTGCTTGCTGATAAAGTGGACTGAGTGAGTGCTTTTGACTTTGTGCTTGTTTCAGATTTATCAATAAAGAAAGTTCGCGGTTAAACGCCCAAAATAGAAGTTGGGGCTCAACTTCTTCTCGTTGTAGGCTCACTAATATTTTAAGCGCTTTATCACAATGACCTTCAAGAAGCGCATCTTGTAATTCAAATAAACTAAATCGAGATTGGTTAGTTACCCGTTGTTTTAGTCCTGCAACATCTAGTGCATGTTGGCCCACTTGTAATGATAACTTTTCAAGCTCTTGAGAGGCTGCCAATAAATTGCCTTCAAACATCTGTGATAGCAAAGCAATGCCTTGCGGTTCAATATTGAGTTGATGTTTGGCTATTTCGCCCTCAAGCCACTTTACAAAGTGGTGGCCTTCAGGTTGGGTTATCTGTACAAAAATCCCCTTAGACTCTAGGGTCTTGAACCACTTTGCTTTTTGCGCTTCAGCGGTTGCTTTTGGACCATGAATCAACAAGATTGTATCTGGTGATTGGTGCGCTAAAAACTCATTAATTGCTTTTGCGCCTTCTTGACCTGGTTTTAGGCTTGTGAGTTCTAATTCAATTAATTGTTTGTTAGAAAAAAGGGACAGGTTTTGACCGTTGGCGTTTAGGTCATGCCAACTAAATTGTGGCCCTTGAATAAGTGATATCCGTTCATCAAAACCTTGTTGAGTACAAGCATGACGTATGGCGTCCACTGTTTGTATCTTTTGCAAAGGTTCATCACCGAGTACCAGATAAACTGGCGCCAACTGATTGAGATGTTGTTTAAGTTGGTTTACATAAATGCGCATACTGGTTATTAAAGTCGACTAAGCTGCTGAATAATTTGGCGTGATGCTTGTTGTCTAATTTCTCTTAGCAACTGTTCGCGCTCACGACTTTTAGCCTGTGCGGTTTGAGGATCGTCTAGATAATCACGGCGAATAGTAACATTAAACAGTTTAGGTTCTTCGTTAGGTTCAATTAATTGATACTCTAGTGAGTAGATGAGTTCATATTCAGCTACTTGTCCTGTTGAAAACAACGATAAGGTGCCACGTTCAAACTTCTCTTTACCCAGACGTAATACAGGTGATGTATTGTTGGTATTTAATTGTACTTTTTGTTGCGATAGTTGCGTTGTAACCAAGCGGGTTATCTCATTAAATTTATCTTGGCTTTGAACATTAAGAGATTGTAATGACGTGGGCAGTTGATAATGACCTTGGAGACGGAAACCACAGCCAGAGATAATGAACAGTATGGTTGTGATAACACATACTTTTGTGAAATTGTTGATAGGGTGCAAAGGTCACCTCGTCATAATGTTTAGTATTGATAGGGAAAACAGTTACCTGTTTTCCCTATACACTTTTTCCTAGAAATCGATGAAGCCGTTGAACTAATTAGCTACGATATTAACTAGTTTTCCTGGAATAACGATGACTTTACGTACTGTTTTATCTTCAGTAAAACGTAATACATCACTATCTTCTAGGGCTAGCTTTTCAATATCATCTTTTGATGCATCAGCAGCAACTTTTAGTTTGGCGCGTAATTTACCATTCACTTGCACGATAATCAGTTTTGAATCTTCTACTAACGCTGACTCGTCAACACTTGGCCAGTCAACAAAGGCAAGATTATCGTCATGACCCAATGCCGCATAGAGTTCGTGACAAATATGCGGTGCGATTGGTGCTAACATTTTAACAATAGCTTCGATTGCTTCGCCTAGAATCGCGCGATCTTGTTCAGACTCTGTTGGCGCCTTATACAGGCGGTTAACTAATTCCATGATTGCTGCGATGGCTGTGTTAAACGTTTGACGACGGCCAATATCGTCAGACACTTTAGCAATAGCCTTGTGTACTTCACGGCGTAATGATTTTTGTCCGTCATTAAACGCTGAAGCGTTAATCGCAGGAGTTGCGCCTTGTTCAATGTGATTGTAAGCCAAACGCCATACGCGTTTTAAGAAACGGTTAGCGCCTTCAACCGCAGAATCTACCCACTCAAGTGTTTGCTCAGCAGGGGCTGCGAACATAATAAATAGACGAACTGTGTCTGCGCCGTATTTATCAATCATCACTTGTGGGTCAATACCGTTATTTTTAGACTTTGACATCTTACTCATACCAGCATGCTCAATTGGCTCGCCCGTTGATTTTTGAGTTGCACCGATGATCTGACCTTTGTCATTAGTGATGGTTTCAACATCATCTAATAAGATCCATTGCTTAGTGCCTTTCTCATCAAGCTTAAAGAAAGCGTCTGACAGTACCATGCCTTGCGTTAATAGCTTTTTGAACGGTTCGTTACTGTCGACTAAGCCCTGATCGCGTAGTAATTTGTGGAAGAAACGCGCGTACAATAAATGCAAGATTGCGTGTTCGATACCACCGATGTATTGATCAACAGGTAACCAGTGGTTAGCTTGTGCAGGATCTAACATTGCATCTTTAGCGGGTGATGCGTAACGCGCGTAATACCAGCTTGACTCCATAAAGGTATCAAAGGTATCTGTTTCGTGCATCGCAGGCTGACCGTTATAGGTTGTCTTAGCCCATTCTTTGTCTGATTTTATTGGCGAGTTAATCCCGTCCATCACAACATCTTCTGGTAACACAACAGGTAGCTGTTCAGCTGGCACTGGCACAACATCGCCATTTTCAAGATGCAGCATAGGGATCGGGCTACCCCAATAACGCTGACGAGAAACACCCCAGTCACGAAGACGGAAGTTCACTGTTTTCTTACCTTTACCTTGGGATTCTAATTCGCTGGCAATCGCGTCAAGTGCTTCATCTGATGTTAAACCATCAAACTGCGCCGAATTAAACAAAACGCCTTTTTCGGTGTAAGCGGCTTCGCTAATATCAACGGTTTTGTCTTCACTGTCAGTTGCGTGAATTACCGCTTCAATGGACAAGTTATATTTAGTTGCAAATTCATAATCACGTTGGTCATGACCAGGTACAGCCATCACTGCGCCAGAGCCGTAATCAGCTAATACAAAGTTAGCAATCCACACCGGTACTTCACGGCCTGTTAATGGGTGAACAGCGAAGAAAGGAGTAGCAATACCTTTCTTTTCCATGGTTGCCATGTCCGCTTCAGCCACTTTAGTCGTCTTACATTCTTCGATAAATGCAGCAATGTCGGTGTTAGTTTTAGCAGCTTCTAATGCAAGCGGGTGTTGCGCAGCAATACCAACGTACGTTACGCCCATCAACGTGTCAGGACGCGTTGTGTAAACGTCTAATTTGTCTTGACGATCTTTTAAAGCAAAGCTTAAATCAACACCTTCAGAGCGACCAATCCAGTTGCGCTGCATGGTTTTAACTTTTTCTGGCCATTCATCTAGCTCGTCCAAGTCATCTAATAACTCTTGTGCGTATTTGGTAATGCGAACAAACCACTGTGGAATTTCTTTGCGTTCAACCACAGTGTCACAGCGCCAACAACAGCCATCAACAACTTGCTCATTGGCTAATACTGTTTGGTCATGTGGACACCAGTTAACCGCAGAGGTCTTTTTGTACACCATGTCTTTTTTGTAAAGCTCAGTGAAGAACCACTGCTCCCAGCGATAGTAGTCAGGCTTACACGTTGCTAGTTCACGATCCCAATCGTAACCAAAACCCAAGGCACGTAATTGATCATTCATGTAGTCAATATTTTCGTACGTCCACTTAGCCGGCGCCGTTTTATGGTTAATTGCCGCGTTTTCAGCGGGTAAACCAAATGCATCCCAACCCATTGGTTGCAGTACGTTTTTACCTTGCATACGTTGGTAACGTGATACAACATCACCAATGGTGTAGTTACGGACGTGACCCATGTGCAGGCGGCCACTTGGGTATGGAAACATTGATAAACAATAAAACTTTTCTTGGCCATCTTTTTCAATAGCTTTGAAGGTGTTGGTATCAACCCAATATTTTTGGGCTTTGGATTCAATTTGTGATGGAGTGTACTGCTCTTGCATTTAACTTTACCTAGGACACTTAACGGCAATCAACCAAGTTGAAGGTGTTGCACGTTTTAAATATGAAAAAATTAGCCATAGGATACAGCCCAAGTTGATTTGCAACAATAGTTAGTTGCCTTGGATGATAAAAAGTTAGTCAAAATTGTGCAATCTGTTGTATCTAGGCGTATATTTTAACTATACCTGTTTCAAATGATGGTGTTCTATTCTCGCACCTTTATCTTGAATCGGGTGAATACGTTGTTCATTGGGGAGTTATTTATGCAAACTGATAAGGCAATATTTAAAACTGGATACCATAAGTTGTTGGAATCGTTACAACGTCGTTGGTTAGAGCATGACAAAAAAGATAGTTTAGACGTGCTCATTGCTACTGGCATGGACAGTTATCGATTTAATCACGACATAAGTGATGAACAACTGCGTGATATTGAGTGGCAGTTAAAAATTGATCTCACTGAATTTATCAGTGATTCACGGCAAAACCCGGCGCTAATCAATTCTCCGTCCTACCTTGCGATGGAATCAACTATTTGGCAATGGGCCTTAGCAATAAGTGATAAGTGCCAAATAGAATGGCTAGAACTAAGTCAAGACATAAAACACGATGGGCTTTACCAGACCGACGATGTGGTAGGGCTAGGGCAGTTTCTTTGTTTACAATGTTCAAGCGCTATCTTGGTTTATCATCCGCAAGCCTTAAGCACCTGTGCTCGGTGCCAAGGCTCGCAGTTTAGGCGAATCGCCTTTAGTCCTTAGTTAATGAATAACCGTCATTTATCGTCGCCAGTTTTTGAGTTAAGCGATTCTGGCGATGGCCGGCTAACATGCAAATTCCGAGCAAACAGCCAAACAAAATCACAAACGGTGTCTGGCCGTGGCGGTAAAAGAAGGTTTCACCAGTGACAGTTTTGACGTTTGCTCGCAGTACGGCTTCTTTGAATTGAGGTAGCTTATTCACTATCTTTCCATATTGATCGACGATAGCAGTTACCCCAGTGTTAGTCACTCGAATTAAAGGTCTTCCTAATTCAACGGCGCGCATTTGAGCGATTTGCATATGTTGGTGTGGCCCGATGGACTCACCGAACCATGCGTCATTAGAAATCGTCAGTAGAAAATCTGTATCTGATTTCATGTTTGCCCTGACTAGATCGCCGAAGGCTATCTCATAACAAATAGCTGGTGAAAACTTAAAACCCCTTGCTGTTAAATTGTTTTGTGCCCAATCTCCACGGGCAAACGAAGACATTGGCAAATTAAACAAAGGCGCTAAAGGACGTAACAGCGATTGTAAAGGCACAAATTCACCAATGGGTAACAATTGATGCTTATAATATCTATTATCATGACTTGGCTGATAAATTCCTCCAATATTACGACTGTCAGTGGCATTGCCGACAGTCATGATGGCGTTAAAGTAATCATGATTAATGGAAGACGGTGGCTTAGCTGCGAGGTTTGGTGCGATATTTTTCTTTGAGGTGCGGCCAATAATACCGGTGATTATGGCGCTGTCATTAAATGCTGCTGCCGAATCCATTAATTTTAGATAATCTTGGACCCAGCCTTCAACGGCTGGCATAGCAGCTTCAGGCCAAATGATGACATCACTATCAAAATGCTCTCGGCTTAAATCCATATAACGAGTAATAGTCGGCCACATGGCCTTAGCATCCCATTTTGCACTTTGCTCAATGTTGCCTTGAATAAGCGCAAGGTTGACGGAGCGATCTTGTTCAATTAACTGGTGTTGGCTAGTTAGACTAAAACTACCAAAGGCAACGATGATGAGTAAAACTGCACTTTTTAAGTGACGCTTTATGGTGTAAAAGGCGAGGGTAGACAACAAGCAAATAATAGCTGACAAGCCCAACATTCCAATGACTGATGCGGCGCTACTATAAAGCCCAGTTGTTTGGCTATAACCTAATGATAACCATGGGAACCCAGTTAACACGATACCGCGTAGATATTCTGTCACTAACCACGCACTGGTGAACAACAACACATTAAATAATGGCCATTGTGGCTGACGATACTTAATGAAGAGATAACAGGCCAATGCTGGATAAAGGGCAAGATATAGGGCAAGTAACAGCATCAAGATTAATGTCACTATCAGCGGCAAACCGCCAAAAATATCCAATGACACGTGAACCCAACGCAGACCTGCTAAAAATAAACCACATCCGAATGCTAGGCCAAGGCCAAATGCTGTCCCAACCGAATTAACTTTATGATGGTGCAGCAATGCGAATAGAGCAATTAATGAAACGGGAACTGCCCATTGCTGATCATAAGGTGCAAATCCCAAATGGGCGATAATACCGGCTAGAAATGCAATGGCAGGTAAGATAAAAAAACGCCCCTGAAGGGCGTTTAACATTGGGGGTAATCCCATAAACTACTTAAATCCTATTAAGTTTGCGACTCTGTTGTTGGTACTTTAACTTGCAATTGTACTAATCGTCGCGAATCCGCTTTAATGACTTTAAATTGATAGTCCATAAGTTGAATCTCTTCACCACTGCTGGGTAAATGTCCAAACTCTTTGGTGATTAAGCCACCAATGGTATCAACTTCAGATTCATCAAATTTTGTATCGAAGTATTGGTTAAAATCTTCCAGAGTTGTCAATGCGGCTATTGAATAAACTTGCTTACCAACTTTTTTGATATCTTCGGTAATGGTTTCATCAATGGCTGATTCATCTTCAATTTCACCAACAATCTCTTCAAGGATATCTTCGATGGTAACGAGTCCAGATACGCCGCCATATTCATCAACAACGACAGCCATGTGATAGCGCTTAGCACGGAACTCACGCAACAATACATCTACTTTTTTACTTTCAGGAACGATGACACAAGGACGAATAATATTGCTAATTACTTGGTTTTCGATATCACCATCAAGTGTTAGCGGGATAATGTCTTTGGCTAACAACATTCCTTCGACATTATCTTTGTCTTCAGAAATAACAGGGAATCGAGAGTGAGAAGATTTGGTAATCACTTCAATTGTTTTGGCGATAGTATGGTTATTTTCTAATACAACCATTTGAGAGCGCGGGATCATGATATCTCTCACGCGCTTGCGCGACACATTAAGCACACCATGGATCATGTCTTGGGTGTATGAATCAATTAATGCGCGATCGCCTGCATCTTGGATAAATTCAACTAACTCTTCTTGGCTTTTTAATTCGCCTTGGAACATTTGTCCGATACGCTCTAGCCAAGTTTTGTTAGTTGTTTGACTACTTGGAGGTTTGTCTTCACTCATTGCTGATTATTTTTCCTACGATATTTGAAATTATAATATGTCGTCACGATAGGGATCGTCAATCGCTAATGTGGCTAATACTTTCTTTTCAAGCGACTCCATCTCAAGTGCTTGATCTGGTTCAATATGATCCATTCCTAATAAATGTAACGAACCATGTATCACCATATGCGCCCAATGATCATTGAGTGCTTTTTCTTGTTCAATTGCTTCTTGCTCGATAATTGATTTACAAATGACAAGATCACCAAGCAAATTGAGTTCAACCATTGGCGGCGCATCAAATTCAAATGACAACACATTGGTTGGTTTATCCTTACCGCGATACTCACGGTTAAGTGCTTGTGACTCTTCAGGTTCAACCAAACGGATCGTCACTTCGGCATTTGGTTTTACATCTTTTAATGCCGCTGTTAACCAGGTGGTAAACTGGGCTTGAGTGGGTAAACCGGATTCGTCACAGGCAATTTGTAAATCAAGATCAATCATTATTAGGTGACTCTTGCGCTACTGTTTCTTGCTTAGCTATCTCTTGTATCGCCCTTTCTTGTTTGCGAACAGCATTGGCACGATTTTCGTTATCTTCATACGCTTGATACGCATCAACCACACGTGCAACTACTTGGTGGCGTACGATATCGCGTGACTGGAAGAAATTAAAGCTCACAGAATCGATATCGCTGAGTACTTCAATGGCTTGACGCAAACCACTTTTTACGTGGCGCGGTAAATCAACCTGCGTAATATCACCTGTGATAATCGCTTTTGAATTAAAACCGATACGGGTTAAGAACATTTTCATTTGTTCTGTGGTGGTGTTTTGAGATTCATCTAGGATCACAAATGCATCATTGAGTGTGCGACCGCGCATATAGGCAAGAGGGGCAATTTCAATAACATTTTTTTCAATCAGTTTTTCGACTTTCTCAAAACCGAGCATTTCAAACAGTGCATCATAAAGTGGACGTAAATAAGGGTCTACTTTTTGGCTCAAATCACCGGGTAAAAAACCGAGCTTTTCGCCGGCTTCAACGGCTGGGCGAGTCAATAAAATACGACGTACTTCTTGGCGTTCTAATGCATCCACAGCGCAAGCAACAGCGAGATACGTTTTACCGGTACCGGCAGGCCCCACACCAAAACAAATATCATTAGTTTTGATATTGGCAACATAGTCTTGCTGGTTTAAGTTGCGCGGCTTAATAATGCCTTTGCGAGTTTTTATGTAGAATTCATTGCCTTGATTGGCCACTTCATCTTGTTCAAGCGCACGACATTCTTCAATAGCCATGTGAACTTGATCAGGCGTCAACTCTGCTGTTTGTCCATTAACTGGGGCAGTTTCAATATAGAGATCTCGTAGCATGTCTGATACAGGTTTAGCGATTTCAGGGCGGCCAATGATTTGAAAGTGATTGTCTTTATAGAGAATTTCTACGCCCATGCGACGCTCTATTTGCTTTAGATTGTCGTTAAATGGACCACATAGGTTGATTAAACGAGCCTGTGTCGGTGGTTCCATATAGGTATCAACGGTAATAATGTTTTTAGCCAAGAGTTAACTGTTCCTTTTTGTTGATGAAAACGAAAGACAAGTTGTTGTCTTTCGTTTTTCCCTAGCGCAAATATAAAGCTAGATTTTTACGGTGTATATATTCCGACACCTGATTCATCAATAGATTCATTGTGCTTTGCTAAGATTGACTCTGGTGACGTATCAACACGTAATCCCATTTCATCTTCACCGCGCACGAATTCACCACGTAATGAGTTAGTGAATACATCGACAACTTTCACGTCGGCAAAACCACCGATCAAGCTGTGTGGACCTTCGAAGTTAATCACGCGATTATTTTCAGTTCGGCCACGTAATTCCATCGGGTTTTTCTTTGACGGGCCTTCAACCAAAATACGTTGTTCAGTATTAAGCATATGGCGTGCATGTTGAAGTGCTTGCTGATTAATGCGATGTTGCAATAGACCAAGACGCTGCTTTTTCTCTTCCATCGGCACATCGTCAGGAAGATCAGCCGCTGGAGTACCAGGACGAGCACTGTAAATGAAGCTAAAGCTCATATCAAAATTGATTTCTTCGATAAGTTTCATTGTATCTTGGAAGTCTTCATCTGACTCGCCAGGGAAACCGATGATAAAATCACTGCTCATTGCGATATTAGGGCGCACTTTGCGCAATTGGCGGACGGTTTTCTTAAACTCAATCGCCATATGATTACGCTTCATCAGATTTAGAATGCGATCTGAGCCTGATTGAACTGGCAAATGTAAGTGATCTACTAGTTCTGGCACATCAGCATACACCTCAACTAAACGCTGAGTGAACTCAACAGGGTGGCTCGTTGTATAACGAATACGGTCAATTCCATCAATCGAAGCAATTAGGCGAATTAAGTCAGCAAAATCACAAATATCATCTTCAAAGGTAGCGCCGCGATAAGCGTTTACGTTTTGACCTAATAAATTAACTTCACGTACACCTTGCTCAGCCAATGACGCCACTTCATATAAAACGTCATCAAGTGGACGAGAAACTTCTTCACCACGAGTATAAGGTACAACACAGAAGCTACAGTATTTACTACAACCTTCCATGACTGATACAAAAGCTGTTACGCCATCAGCTTTAGGCTCTGGCAGTCGGTCAAATTTTTCAATTTCTGGGAAACTTACATCGATAACTGTCTTTTCACCTTGTTGGATCTTTGAAATCATTTCTGGCAAACGATGTAATGTTTGTGGGCCGAAAATTAAATCAACAAAATGAGCACGTTCTCGAATGGCCTTACCTTCTTGCTGTCTCTTATACACATCTCCGAGCCCACGAGAC
>CAJXRU010000034.1 GCA_913060565.1 uncultured Gammaproteobacteria bacterium
ATACGAGATCATGCCTAGTCTCGTGGGCTCGGAGATGTGTATAAGAGACAGTGTAGGAAGTGACTTGGACTGATGTTAATGGCTACCTTGAGCTTGTTGTCAGGGTAGAAACTGCTGGCTAAATCATTACATTGCTGACAGGCCATGTGCATGATGTAACGGCCTAGTTTGTCGATGATGCCAATTTCTTCGGCTAACGCGATAAAGTTAGAAGGGTCTACAATGCCATTGATTGGATGGTGCCAACGAAGTAGCGCTTCCATACCAATAAATTTCCCGTCTTTATCAACTTGAGGTTGGTACTGTAAAAATAGTTCTTTGTTAGACAGCGCATCATGGAGTTCTTTAGATTGCTTGAGGCGTGTTTGGGCTTTTTGCTGCATTTCAGGTTGGAAGAATGAGAAAAATCCCTGACCTTTTTCTTTAGCGTTATAGAGTGCAATGTCTGCTTGGCGCAATATGTCTTCTGATGATTGGCTACCGCCGTAGTTAAATACGGTAATGCCGATACAGGCTGACAGGTTGAATTGGTGTTTGTCGACTTTCAGTTGGGCGGCGACTAGTTCGATAAGCGTGGTGGCGTTGTTGTAAGTTTGCAATGCCGCTGACTGTGGGTCATCGCGATTCATTGACATCACTAGTACGAATTCATCGCCACCTAAACGTCCTAAAAAGTCTTCGCTACGGTGATTAAATGCCAATCTATTACCAATAGATTTTATTACTTTGTCACCAATGGCGTGCCCTAGCGAATCGTTGACGGCTTTGAATTGATCTAAGTCGATAATGAACATGGCGTAATGATTTGGGTGTGCGCTGCTTCGCAATCGCTCATGCTCTAAATACTCTAATAATGCATAGCGGTTAGGTAATTCGGTTAGAGGATCGTGAAGCATTTGTTTGTCGAGTTTGTTTTGTGCTTTTTCTCGCTCGGCAATTTCTTGTCGTAGTTGTTGGTTAACTTCGCTTAATTCGCTGGTGCGTTCGTCAACGAGTTTGCCCAGTTTGCTGTTGAGTTTGTTGATGTTCTTTTTGGCGATGGATAATTCAAATACTGCAGGTAGCCAGCGATGAAAACCAACGGCTAAAAATAATAATCCAATGAGAGAGCCGAAACCTTTTTCAATGACTGCTTCGGTTGGTGTATCGCCAATAAGTATGTATTGATTTAGTGAGGGGAAGTTATCTGTGATATCAATGAGAAAGCTAATGAAGAGAAGGATGAAGCCAACAATCAAGAATCGAGAACCAGGCTGTGATTCAACTTTATGCCTCATCATGGAATAATACAGTGTCCATAATACGGCGAAAGCCGTTAAGGCGACTAACGATTCTAACAACAGCTCATTCATAAAGCGTTTCCCTGTGGCGAGTTCGCCGTGATGGGTTCAATTTTTCCAGTTGGATGAAGTGATTCAAGCACTATTGCTTGTGACTATTGAGATAGCGTAATTTGCTATAAATTGTTTTTAACAAACTCAATACACCCGAGGAACGAAACTCATTCTAACGTGAAATTTTGTGAGCTATCAATAGGGTCTGTTGATCTTTGTGGTTCAGTTTTGTTCAATCTAAAAGGGTTTTGGGCACATGTTCATTGTTCCAGACTGAACATAAGCACCCACATCCCTGTGGGCGAGGCATGAGGATTGATGCTGGGTTTACCCCAGTGAATGACGAATAACGCCGCACAAAATACTTTTAGGTGAATCCTACGGACAGCATTTGTTTGTTATTTCTACGGCGTTATCGCCTATTCGTGTAGCCAGCTACACCACATAGGCTCTGCCTTGTAGAAACCCCAAACAAATTGCTGCAAAAATGGACTTAAAAGTTCAACAGACCCTATGATAATTCGACTAAAACTAGTGTAAATTAGGCGCATGCCATAAAAGTGTCATTTAAATATAACAATAACAAAGGTAATACTTTATATGTTTCAATCTGTTAGTAAATTTATATTGCGTGTACTAGGTTGGAAAATGGTTGGCCAACTGCCAAATGAGAAGAAATTTATAATCATTATTGGCCCTCATACCAGCAATTGGGATTTTATCTTGGGTATGGTTGTGAGAGGTGCAATGGGTGCAAACGTGAGATTTTTGGCGAAGCATCAGTTGTTTAATGCACCCTACGGCTGGTTTTTCCGCTGGTTAGGTGGCAGCCCTGTTTATCGTCATAAGGATAATAACTTGGTTGACCAAGTGGTGTCGATGTATGAAAACCACGATGAGTTCATTTTAGGAATTGCACCAGAGGGAACAAGAAGCGAGATTAAGCGATGGAAATCAGGGTTTTATCACATTGCTTGTAAAGCGAATGTACCTATTGAAATGATTGGTTTTGATTTTAAATCTAAGGAAGTTCGTTTTCGCGAACCCTTTAGGCCAACCGGTGACATCGATGTCGATTTTCCGGTGATATTAGACTATTTTCGCAGTATAGATGGTCGTCATCCAAAGAATATTCCGCATCATTTACCTGCTGAAAAGTAGCGCAAAATAAAAAGGGCTATCAAATGATAGCCCTTTTTTTGTTTAACGATACCGACTAAACAATTTTCTTCATTGCTGACATATGACCACGTAACGTGTTACCAATTTGTTCAACTGGGTGATTACGTAATTCACTGTTGATAGCGATTAATTGCGCGTTGTCTACGCCATTGCTTGTGCTGTCTAAACCACGACCGATAACGTCGGTGTCGATGCGCGTCATAAAGTCACGTAACATTGGCACACATGCATGGTTGTATAGGTAACAACCGTATTCTGCTGTGTCAGAAATTGTTGCGTTCATTTCGTAAAGTTTCTTACGCGCAATGGTGTTAGCGATTAACGGCGTTTCATGCAGTGATTCGTAATAAGCTGATTCTTCTTTGATGCCTGCTGCAACCATCGTTTCGAACGCTAGCTCAACACCGGCGCGAACCATCGCAACCATTAAAATACCGTGGTCAAAGAATTCTTGTTCGCTGATTTCTTGATCGCCTGCAGGCTGTTTTTCAAAGGCTGTTTCAGCCGTATCTGCACGCCAGCCTAGTAAGTTCTTGTCATCGTTAGCCCAATCTTCCATCATGCCTGATGAGAAAGCACCGCTCATAATGTCATCCATGTGCTTGTTGTAAAGCGGACGCATGATTTGCTTAAGTTCTTCTGATAATTCAAACGCTTTTACTTTTGCAGGGTTAGATAGACGATCTAACATGTTGGTTACGCCACCGTATTTAAGCGCTTCGGTAACAGTTTCCCAACCGTATTGAAGTAATTTAGAGGCGTAACCTGCGTCGATACCTTTCTCAACCATCTTTTCAAAACATAAGATTGAACCGGTTTGCAACATGCCACAAAGGATAGTTTGTTCGCCCATTAAGTCTGATTTAACTTCAGCGATAAACGATGACATTAGAACACCAGCGCGATGACCACCAGTACCAGCAGCATAGGCTTTAGCGAGTGCCAGACCTTCGCCGCGTGGATCGTTGTCTTCATGAACTGCGATAAGTGTTGGTACACCAAAGCCACGTTTGTATTCTTCACGTACTTCAGAGCCAGGACACTTAGGTGCTACCATGATTACAGTTAAATCATCACGAATCTGCATACCTTCTTCTACCACATTAAAACCGTGTGAGTAGGTTAGACAAGCGCCGTGCTTCATCATTGGCATAACGGCTTCGACAACCGCTGAATGTTGTTTGTCTGGTGTTAAGTTAAGTACTACGTCTGCATCTGGAATCAGTTCTTCGTAAGTGCCTACGGTAAAGCCGTTTTCAGTGGCGTTTTTCCATGATTGGCGTTTTTGTTCGATAGCTTCTGCACGTAATGTGTAAGAGATGTCTAAACCACTGTCACGTAGGTTTAAACCTTGGTTAAGACCTTGAGCACCACAACCAATAATTACCATCTTTTTACCAACAAGCGCTTGTACGCCGTCGCTAAATTCGCTGATGTCCATAAAGTCACATTTAGCTAGTTGTGCTAACTGATCGCGTAATGAAAGGGTATTAAAGTAGTTCTGAGCCATGATCGTTCCTGCTATAAATTGTTAGTGGGTCACCAAGTGACGATGGTTCAACATTAGCGCAACTATTCTCTTGCGTAAAATGATATATACGGGCTACAGTGTTGCAAATAGTGAAACATTACTTGTGGTCATTTGATGGATAATAAACAACTAAAAATGTTCTTAGCACTGGCTGATAGCTTACACTTTGCTCAAGCGAGTGAGGCGTGTCATGTTAGCCCATCAACGTTAAGTCGTAATATTCAGCAGTTAGAACAACAACTTGGCGTTGTATTGTTTGACCGAGACAATAGAACGGTGGCGTTAACGCGAGAGGGAAACCTATTCGTTCAATACGCTAAATCGTCACTGGCACAGTGGGATGTATTTAAACAATCACTTGAGGGAGACAGTGAGGAGTTGCTTGGTGAGCTTAGTATTTATTGCTCTGTGACGGCGAGCCATAGTTTTTTGCATCAAATATTAGCCCGTTATCGCCAGCAATATCCGAAAGTTGAAATAAAGCTGCGCACCGGTGATGTGGTGCAGTCAATTCCACGGGTGACTAATGAGCAAGAAGACATGGCGATTGCCGCTAAGCCTGATGTGCTCCCAAGTAATATGGCATTTCAAACCATTGGTGTGTCGCCATTGGTGTTTATTGCACCTGTTGATCGCTGTGAAGTGCAAGCGCAGGTTGATAGCGGTCAGTTTAAATGGAATAAACTGCCGCTTATTGTTCCTGAGCAGGGCATTGCGAGAAAACGATTAGATAAGTGGTTTAAACGTAAGAATATTAAGCCCAATATTTATTCTGAAGTGGCTGGCAATGAGGCTATTGTGAGCATGGTGAGTTTAGGGTTTGGTGTTGGTTTAGTGCCTAAAATTGTTTTGGATAACAGCCCGTTAAAGGATTCAATTCAAATTATGGATGTATCGTCTGCGCTGGAGCCGTTTGAGGTGGTGATTTGTTGTCTTAAGAAACGTTTGAAGCAGCCATTGAATGAATCATTGTGGAAGTTAGCGAAAGAAGAGATTGAAAAATAACAAATTTGGGTTAGTTTAGTAGCTAACAGATTGAAGTGATTAAGGGAAAGCGCCAATGAAAAAGCATAAGAATGAAGATAAATTACTCAAGCTTGCGATGCAATTGGGTCGGGCGTATGCCACTAAACGCGGTTATGGTGGTTTAGATAAAGCAGAATCGAATAAAGATAAAGTAGAAGCAATTTATCGCCTGTTAGTGAACGATAAGTTGATTAGTCCGTTACCTGAAGATAAAGAAGACGGCCCTAATTTAAAGCACCGTCTTGTATTATGGATTATTTCACAACTCCCTGAAAATCATGAGTTATTACAGTAACTCACTCTTTTTAAGAATCGCGACACCTTGGCGGTAACCCAAACCGCCATTGCCGTGTACTAAGCCATATTCTTTATCGCCTGCTAAGAGCTTTTCAGTCATGGTAATTAGTGCGTTGAGACTTGGTGCATTCCATGGTGCTCGCGCTAAATTCATGCCGCCAGTAACGGTGATTGAATAATCATTAAGTAATGGTGGAATATCAGCAACTGAGCTGACGATACCGCTACAATGTAAAAATGCCATTGGCACGATGGGATAACAGGTGTATACCTCAAGTAGTGCATTTCCCTCTAAGAATTGTCGAGAAAAATTAACCTTTGCTTGATTAGACGCTTGCTCGATAGCAGTGCTTAAGTGGTTGTATTGGCATATGGTTTTAAGGTCTTTAACTTCATTGTCAGTTGTGATTTGTTGGCAATTAACACCTGCAATTTCAATTGTTGATTCAAATGCTAATTGCTCAACGATGTCTTTACTACAAATGAGTAATTTACCCTCGAAGTCGATTAATGGATTGGCGCAATCAACCCCTCTAAATAATGGCGTTACATTATTAAACCATTGTTCTGACGGCAGTGAGAAATGTGCCTGCCGCTCATCAATATATTGTTGATAGGTCGTTTGGTAGTTTTCGAACAACGCAGATGCAATTGTTTTGAATTTATTTTCATTAAGCTGATGATTGTCGATGAACTCCATTGCTAAATCATTATAGAGGTCGGCAATTGTCGTTTCGTCGTTATAAACAGCCATTAGTTGATGACGCTCTTCTCTCGTATAACCTGTTTTAAGAGGTTCATCAGCTTGAATGACAACCGCGTGATTGCCTTGTTCTATGAGGTGATAAGCATATGCTAGCGCCATGATTGGCGCGCAACCGCTGCGAAAATGATTGTCTTTCTGCTTGCTAGTCCAAGGGGTTGAAAGTGGATCTATGGTCAGTGTAATTGGCGCGATAGAAATATTACTTAGTTGTTTGATTTTGTTATCTAAATCTTCTTTACCAGCGCTTTTTTTCTGATTGATACTGGCATAGCTCGCTACGATATGGGGTGAGTTATTATCAGACATGGTGTTTTCCCTTTGAATTCAAGCGATTTATCGTGCACTTCTTACACAAAAATTAGATTTGTAGACTATATTTTAATTTCGGAAAACTCAATAAGTAGTCTAATCCTCATCAGTGAGGAAAGGAGTGACAGGGATGAGCGTAAATATGCCAGCAAAGATAGATGACAATCAAATTGTGCAGGATTTTTGTAAGATGCCACGTGAAGAATTTTTTGTTCACGCGTCGTCTTATCTTGCAAAATGCTTTGATGTTGAATGTGTAGTGATTGCAACCTTCGGCATTGTTTATAAACAGCATGTTAATGTGCAGGCTGCTTTTAGTAATCAAAAGCAGCTTTATGATGCGAATTATTGTATTGATAATAATACGGTCAACGACCTCTTAACGGGAAGTTCTGTCGATAAACTCTCTGAACCAAACTTGATTACTGTCAATGGGCAACAGTTTAATCATCATTTCATTATGCCAATTCTTAACGCTCGCCATAAAGTAATCGGCCATCTCGCGTTTATGAATTCAAAGGCAAAGTTTAGCTATGCCGCCCAGAGAACGGCAATTAATGCAGCAACATTTAGACTGGCAAACGAGTTAGAGCGAGAGCAGCAGGCCACTAAAATTGACATGCTTAATCTCGGTCTTTCTCTACCAAAAGGTGAGCTCTATTTTAGTGAGCTTGTTAAGCTCATGACCCGTTATCTCAACGTTGATTATGCATTTATAGGTAGTGTGGTTGATCCTGATTTTGTAAATGTGAATATTAAAGCGATGACTGAACGAGAATGTGAGTTATCACTCAATCAATATTGCTTGCCAATTTCTAATGTCCCACCAACGGTTCGCCAACCATATGTTTTGCAGATGCAACCAACAGAATTGCCATTAAGTGCTAAACAATCACAAATTGTCAGCTGTGTTATTGGTATCTATTTATTCGGAAAAAATAATCAAGTGATTGGTGTGTTAGGCGTAATGACTAAGACAGAAGTCGATCGCATTCAATCAGTTAAGTCGTTATTGGACAGCTTTTCATTAAGTGCGTCTCGCGAATTAGAGAATCAAACAACTCAGCGTCAACTTGATTACTACACTGGCATTTTAGAAGGAACGTCTGATTTACTGAGTTTTATTGATAAAAATTATAACTTTTGTGCCGTGAATGATGCATATAAAAACAAATTTGGATTGCCAAAGGAGCATGTCATTCAACGACCTGTTGCCTTGTTACATGGTGAAAAGAATTTTGAAACCATTATCAAGCCAAGTTTAGATAAAGCCTTTGCAGGAATTATTGATAGTGTTGAGTTTGTTAGCCATGATTTACAAGGTAAAGAGATGGTATTGCACGCCAAACATCATCCTTATTATGATCAACAAGGTGAGATTGTCGGCGCTGTCATGTCTTGTCGTGACATGACTGATATGGAAAAAGGTGCGGTTATTCAACAGCCGAACGAGTCTTGGTTACAGGTTCTTTACGATCAAACACCTTCTATGTTTTTCACAGTAGATCAATCGTTTAATATAAATTCAGCGAATGCATTTGTGACTAAAAAACTTGGCTATAAAACGCAAGATTTAGTGAATAGCAAGCTTCATCAATTGTATTGTGAAGATGATAAAGAGCTGGTGGATCATTTTTTATCCGTTTGTTTTTCACAGCCTGGTGAGCTTCACGAATGGGAAATGCGCGTAATAACGCAAGATGGTAATGTCATCTGGGTTAAGCAGTCTGCGCAAGTTGTTGAAATTGATAATGGACAACCCCGTATTTTATTGGCGTCGGAAGATATTACGGAAAAACATCAGTATTCATTAGAGCTGTCCTATCAGGCGAGTCATGATTCATTAACAGGCTTAGTTAACCGCGTTGAATTTGAACGGTCGATGCACAAGCTCATTGATTTACCTGAAAGCCATGAACCCACTGAGCATGTCCTCTGTTACCTTGACCTTGATTTTTTTAAAATAGTTAATGATGAATGTGGTCATCCAGCTGGTGATGAATTATTAAAAAATATCGCCGAGTTATTGAAACTTGGTGTACGCCGAAATGATGTCATTTGTCGTATTGGTGGTGATGAGTTCACCATTATTATGGCAAACTGTAATCTCGAAAAAGGTGTTGAGATTGCACAAAATATTGCTGAAGCGGTTGCCGCTTACTCGTTTATCTGGAAAGGCGTTGAATATAAGGTTAGTGCGAGTATTGGCATAACCAAATTTACGCATAACAATCAAACCTATAAAGAAATACTAACAGCGGCTGATGACGCTTGTTATTGCGCTAAAAAAGCAGGGCGAAATACGGTTTATCGCTATGACTGTGATTCTCATATGCTCAATGAAAAAGATATAGAGCTTAACGCGTTAAGAGAGTCTATTAACGAAGAACGATTCGAATTATATGCACAACCAGTGTTTAAGATAGCTGATAGAACCCGTGTTGTTAGTTACGAATTTCTATTGCGATTGCGCCATCAAGGTGGGTTAATCACGGCGAGTCAGTTTCTACATTTAGCTCGTCGTTTCGATGCCTTGATGACTATCGACCGCTGGGTTGTTAGCCGTGCATTTTCATGGATAGCAATGAATCGTCAAACCCTTGAGGGAGTGCGCTGTAATATCAATTTATCGACTATTTCAGTGAGTAATGGTGATTTCTTACAGTTTGTGGTGGCAAAATTTAAACAATATGAGATTGATGGCGCCAATATTAGTTTTGAGATAACTGAAATGTCAGCTAACGAAAACTTGCAGGGGGTAGTGAATTTTATGGCTGAACTCGCCAAATATAATACCCGCTTCACGCTTGATAACTTTGGCGGTGATGCATCTCTGTTAGGGCACATCAAGAGTTTACCAGTGGATATCGTTAAGATTGACGGTACCTTGGTCAGCTGCTTAGCTGATCAAGCCGTCAATAAAGCAACAGTACGTGCTATTAATGACATCGCCCATGTTGTTGATAAGTCTACTGTGGCGACCTTTGTTGAAGACGAAGAGACCCTTAAATGTCTGCAAGAAATTGGCGTTGATTATGTGCAAGGAGACTGGCTTGGTGCGCCTCAACCTCTCGCCTTGATTCATTAGCACTATTGTTGAGCAACTGTTATATTTCTATGATCTTTCATAGGAATATAACAATAATGAAAAAATCTATTTTAGCGTTAACCATCATTGCTGCTATTGCTGGCTGCACAACCTCAATACCTTCATCACATCAAGAGTCAGCACCTCAATTATCAACTAAGCAAACGCTAAGTGCCGCTGCAATTAACTCAATGATTGAAAAGCACACGTTAGCTTATGTGTTGCAACAACCTGCTTTGGCAACATCATTGAATTTAAGTAATGATTATGTTGCTCATTATAATCAACAGCTGCCGGATTATTCTCCAATGGGTATGAAGACGTTGCAAAACACCATGAAAAAAGCGGCGGTAGCATTAGAAAATGTTGAGTTGGCTAGATTACCCGCTGACAGTAAACTGCATTTGCAAGTGAATCAGGTCATCGACAATTACTATGCTGGTTCACAGCAATTCGATGCTGGTTATATTGATACATGGGGTGGCCACCTACCTTATATCGTTAGTCAAATTGCGGGCCCATTGATTGATATTCCTAAAATCCTTGAAAATCAACAGCCAGTGACTAATTTAGCACAAGCTAATGACTATATTATTCGTTTAGAAGCACTTGCTGCGATGGTAGAACAGGTGCGCGAGAAAGTGGCTTATGATGCAAATAATGGCGTTGTTTTACCGAAGAAACTATTTCCGAATACGCTTAAATTTTTAAACGCATTCGTCGCACCACAGGTTGATGAACATTCGTTAATGACTAGCTTTAAACGCAAACTTGCACAAGCAAGTATTGGCGATGATCGTGCGGTGAAAGCGTTAATGCTACGTGCGCACAATGTGGTAAGCCAACAGATTTATCCAGCTTATCAAGATGTTAATGATTTAATGAGTTCGCTAAGAGAAAAAGCGCCAGTTGGTGATGGTATTTGGGCACAGCCCAATGGTAGTGAGTTTTACCAGCATGAAATTAAATTCTTAGGAGACTCAGACCTATGTGCCGCGCAAATTCACGAGATTGGTTTAAGTGAAGTCAAACGTATCAGCGATGAGATGGATGCCCTTTTAGGATCACAAGGATTAACCACGGGCAGCGTTGGCGAACGCATGGTTGCCTTGGCTGAAGATCCAACACAATTATTTGCTGATTCTGATGAAGGCCGCCAAGAGCTATTGGATTATCTTAACCAAGAAATCGATACCATCATGGAAAAGGCGCCGCAGCTTTTTGCGACTATGCCGACTATTGGTGTTGAAGTAAAACGCATTCCCAAAGTGACTGAAGCAGGTGCTCCGGGTGGATTTTACACGCCGCCAACCCTTGATGGTTCACGTAAAGGTGAGTTTTCTATCAATCTTCGTAATATGAAAGAAGTGCCTAAATTTAGCTTAAAAACACTGACTTATCATGAAGCGGCGCCAGGTCATCACTTTCAAATTGCTTTAAACATGGAACAAACTGACATTGGTTTGATGCGTCAAAATGCCCCTTTTAATGGTTTTGTTGAAGGTTGGGCACTGTATTCTGAGTTGGTTGCCCTTGAAATGGGCATGTACGAAGGCGATGTTTGGGGCAATTTAGGTCGTTTGCAAGCTGAGCTTTACCGCGCAGTACGTTTAGTTGTAGATACAGGTCTGCATTATAAAAAGTGGACCCGTGAAGAAGCCATTGATTATTTCCATACCACTACAGGTACAGGGCTATCTGACGTAACCTCAGAAATAGAGCGTTACATGGCGTGGCCAGGACAAGCGTTAGGTTACAAACTGGGTATGTTGAAATTTGTAGAGCTACGTCAAACTGCAGAGCGTGAGCTAGGTGATAAGTTTGATATCAAAGCTTTCCACGATTTAATCTTACTCAAGGGCGCTAGACCGATGTCGGTTGTAGAGTCTGATGTAATGACTTGGATCGAATTGATTCAGAAATAACAAACTGACACGATATCGCTAGCAGTGGTATCGTGTTCTTTTAAAAAGATAATATTGCTAACTAAATAATAACGGAACAAAGGACTGCGCCATGAAACTATGTATTTACATTTTTGTTATTGCACAATTTTTCACAATTGCCTACGCCAATAACTCGGTAGAATTGCAACAACAGTTCAAAACTGCCTATCAAAGCTATAAATCATCACTAAACTCCAACGACTTAACACATCAAAAGACTGCTGCAAAAGAAGCTTATGAACTGGGCAGAAAGTTATATGGTGATACGCATATTAACTCTGCAAAACTAGCTTTAAATTATGTTGTGTCACGTCATAAACTCAAAGAACTAAGCCAGAACGACGAGTTGGAGTCTTTTATTGCTAGTGTGTATCGCGAAAAATATGGAAATCACAGCAAAGAACTGATTGATTTGTATTATTTGTTATCTAAATCAGTGGGTTGGGAGGATAAGGAACAGTATAATGACTATATAAATAAATCACTGAAACTTGCAGCAGAAGCAAAACCTCACGCACCCGCATTGACGGCGGCAACCCAACTAATTATGGGTAAAGACCTTATTAATACAGGTGACCGAAGAGGAAAAATTATTCTTGAAGCCCTAGAGTATTTTGATAGTACTTTTCCAAGCAATGATAAGCGCGTAGTAGAAGCCAAATTTTGGGCTGGAAAGTATTATTTATCTTTTGAAAAGCGTAATAATGCTATTGAAGTACTGACGTCGAATTTACCCGTGTTTGAAAAAGTAAAAGGCGCGACTCATCCGCTAGAGCTCGCTACTCACGCATTTTTAGTTCAGGCTTATGAAGGCAAGCGAATGTCAGATGAGGCGACTAAGCATTGTCAGGCGATTGGTAGTATGACGCCATGGGACGACTCACAAGAAGCGACGCCAATTTATCGTGTGAACCCGAAATATCCGATAGACATGGCAAGAAAAGGAAAGAGTGGATATGTTGTATTTGAGTTTACCATTACCGATATCGGCACTATTGATGATATAAAAACGCTTGAATATGAGGGTAAAGCCTTTATTAAAGAAGGGAAATTGGCATTAGAGCAGTGGCGTTATGCGCCAAAGTTTGTTGATGGCAAAGCTGTTGCAGCAGAGAAACAAACGTTGCGATTAGACTTTACATTGGGATAAGCTGAAATTAATGAGTAAGCGTCGAATAAAGGCGCTTAGTCTGATGGTCGTTGTTTTGTAAATAAAATCTTATTTGTTGCAAGGCTGCCATTGTCTTCATAACCGCTTATTTGATAGTTTCCTCCAATGAGCATCTGCATCATGGCAGGAAACTGATTCATAGACTTTACATTTACGGTTGTAAACCCTTGCTTAAATGCCCATTGTTCTTGATATTGTCGCAGTTTATTGGCTATTCCTCGGTTTCTAAATTTAGGAACAACACCACCTATCCAGCTGTAAAAGTCAGTTGCATTGATTGCAAATCCAACTTTAAATCCGACGAGTTGTTTATCGAATTCAGCGATTAATATTAAATCACTGTTTCCAAATAGTTTTTCAGTAATTTCGGTTTTATTAAGTGGCTTATTTAACTCCGAAATTTGTTGATGAACTATAAGCACTTCTTCAATAGTTCCTTTACGAATAATGGGAGCCATAAATATCCTCTACTTAGCCATTTACGCTAAAGCGACCACCAATTCTAAAGCGGCTACTTGGGTGAGTTAGCGTTGCAAAACTTACAACGCCTTTGGAGCTAAAGGTGCGTCGTTTTATTTGAAGGCAAGGTTCAAATTGAGCAAGTTTCAGCTGTTTGGCGATTAAGGATGTGGGCATTATTGCTTCAATAATATGTTCTGCCTCAGTTAGTGGGGCGGCCATGCTTAAAAATTCGTGAGGCGTATGTAATGTAAAGTCATTACTCAGATACTCAGGGACTAACCGTGGGTTTACGTAACGAACTTCAAGTTGTACCGGAACGTTATCTTCTAAATGAACTAAGGTCGAGCAATAAATCGTTGTGTCTTTTTCAACGTCCAATGTTATCGCCACATCTTGCGTAGCATTAACTTCTTTTAGGTTAATAACTTCAACACTATAGTCATGGCCACGCTCTCTGATTTCATCACTAATATTTCTAATTTCCATTAGTGATGTTTGAGATTTTAATGTCGCGACGAAAGTCCCACGTCCTTGGCTACGAACTAATAAACCAGTATCGCATAATTCTGTGATAGCTCGACGTGCTGTCATTCGGCTACAAACAAATTGCTCTGACAACGCATTTTCAGAGGGTACGCGATCGTGTTCTTTCAAATGACCTAGTTCCACTTGTTGACAGATGTATTGTTTAATTTGTTCGAATTTTGCAAGGATCATTAATATCGTGTCCAAAGTTAGTCAATATAAAATCGCATAGCCACTTGTATATACAAGTGGCGCTGGGTATTATTTTGTTATTAATTTATACTCCGTCGGTAATGATAACAATTAAGTGAAGCCTTATGTCTCTAAATAATGAATTTGATAGCGTGTGGATTGACGTAAACCTTGCCACCATTAACGATAAAGATTACGGCATTATTGAAAATGCCGCTATTGCGATTAAAGATGGCAAAATTGCATGGTTAGGTAAACGTGCAGATATTCCAGCATTTGACGCGTTTTCAACACCGACTTATCAAGGTAAGGGCGGCTGGATCACTCCGGGATTAATCGATTGTCATAGCCATATTGTTTATGGTGGCAATCGTGCCAAAGAATTTGAAATGCGCCTTGAAGGCGCGACTTATCAAGAAATCGCTGCTGCTGGTGGCGGTATCGTATCAACAGTAAAAGCGACACGAGAAGCCGACGAAGAAACGCTATATGTTGCAGCTAAAGATCGTCTTAATGCGTTAATGCAAGAAGGCGTGACAACGGTTGAGATAAAATCAGGTTATGGTCTTGATACAGAAACAGAAATTAAGATGCTTCGTATTGCGCGACTACTTGGTGAGCACCACCCTGTCGATGTGAAAACGACATTTTTAGGCGCCCATGCACTGCCGCCTGAATTTAAAGATAACGCTGATGGTTACATTGATTTAGTGTGCGGTGAAATGCTTGAAGCAGTGGCTCAAGAAAACCTTGCTGATGCGGTCGATGCTTTTTGTGAATCAGTGGGATTTGATTTACCACAAACCAAACGCGTTTTTGAGGCCGCGAAAAAGCATAATCTGCCTGTGAAATTACACGCTGAGCAAATGTCGAATCTTGGTGGCAGTGAAATGGCCGCTGGATTTAATGCACTATCGGTAGATCACATTGAATACCTTGACGAAGCAGGCGTTAAAGCCATTAAAGAATCTGGCACTGTCGCTGTAGTATTGCCAGGTGCTTTCTATTTTCTTCGTGAAACGAAACAACCACCTTTTGATTTATTACGCAAACATCAAGTACCGATGGCGATTGCTACCGATGCAAATCCCGGTTCATCTCCGCTGTGTTCATTACAATTGATGTTAAATATGGCATGTACGTTATTTAGAATGACACCGTATGAAGCGCTATCTGGAGTAACAATAAATGCTGCTAAAGCATTGGGAATCCAAGATAAAGTAGGCACCTTAGCAGTCGGTAAACAAGCTGATTTAGTCTTGTGGAATATCGAAAACCCAGCGCAGCTGAGTTATCAGTTTGGCGTGAACCCGTGCGCGCAAGTGATTAAAAATGGGGTAGTTGTTTAAATAGTCAGCTTGTCACTGCACTAGCTGTTTACGCATGATGTGTGCATAGGTGCCGTGTTCTTTAACTTTGTTATAGGCGTCTACTAGTTTTTGATGAATCGTGTTGTCAGTTTGCTTGCTGACGGCCATATAAAGGCCGGTGGATATTTGGGGAATTGGCAATACAGGTTCAAGTAATTCGCAATTCATGTTGAAAACAGCGCAGCGTTTCTTAAGGCTGGATTTATTGATGATGATTAAGTCGACTCGGCCGTTCATAAACATTTTAATGTAAGAGCCTTCATTTGAAACCGCTGATACATTTCCGAAACCGTTTTTCTTCAAGAAGTTATGGATGGCACCATCTTTGATGGTGCCAATACGAAACCCTTTGGTTTCGGCAAAAGTTGCTGGATTTACAGTGGACTTTCGCTTTAGGCGGAAAAATTGATAATCCAGCGGTACTACTTCGCCTACCCATTTAAAACGCTTTTCACGCTGCGGTGTTCTCGCCATTGAGTAAATCAAAACGTTGGGTTTAGTTTGTGCTAATTTATAGGCTCGAGGCCAAGGGTAGATACGAAAATGGCCGCTAATGTCAGCTTGTTTTAAAACTTCTCTTACAAGATCTGTTGCTGGGCCGGTAATTTTATTATCTTTTGAATATTGTAGTGTGCTTTCTTCAGTGACGACAGATAGCGTGTTAGATAATGCTGAGCTACTAGAGAATACGCTTATCAAGGCAATAAATATAAGCTGTTTGACGCTGTTTCTCATGATTTGCTCATCGGTTAAAAATTAAACCAATATTATCGAGTTAGCGCTTGTGATTCAATGCATTATTACAGTGTAAATTTATGAAAATTGACCTTGCCAGTAGCATTAGAAGGCAGTTACTTTCGGTCATTTAGTGTCGCAACACTATCGTAGTCCTCCATATCAATTTGTTTTTCATAGCGTTTGAATTTTTTGACTAAGCTTTTGGGATAGAGGAAATAGCCATCAAATTTACACACTTTTTTGTGTAACACATAGAGTGTTAACGCTGAAATATAAATAATCCAGCCTAATGGAATGTACAAATAAAAGGGAACAGCACTTAACAGCAAAAAATAGGAACTGATGCAGGCTACCAAACAAAGTAATTTGAGTTTAACTTCACCTTCGAAACCGTAAAATTCAAAGTAATCAAACCGATTTAAATACCAATTTCCCTGTTGACCTCCGTTTTGATTGAGGTTCTTTGGTTCTCTCATTGAGCTGTGTCCTTAGTTTGCATGATATGTTGATATGTACCCTGACTTTTGACTGTTTGAAACGCAGTTACCAATTGTTGATGTATATAATCACCTGTTTTCAGACTTAATGCCATATATAGACCCTTTGATATCTCATTAATCGACATGACTGGCTCTATTAGGTCGCAATCGATTTTAGTATTTTGACAAAACTCATCGAGTCGTAAACTATTAATAATAATAAGATCAACACGTTTGTTTAAAAATACGCGTAAATGGGCGCTTGAGTTCGATACAACGGAAACGTTGTTAAATCCATGTGAATTTACAAAATGGTGTATGGCGCCTTGATTGATAACACCGACTCTAAATTTCTTTGCCTGTTCAAGAATTTTTGGATTAATTGAGTTATTAGATTTGAGTCGAAAAAATTTATAGTCGAGAGGGGCAATTTCACCAATCCATTTGAATTTATTTTCTCGTTGTGGCGTTCTAGCCATTGAATAAATCAGAACATTAGGCTGAGTTTGCGCGAGATTATAAGCTCTTGTCCATGGATAGATTTGAAAGTCACCTGTTATATTTGCTTGTTCGAGTACAGCCTTTACAAGCTCTGTTGCAATACCTGTAATTTCATTGCCTTTAGAATATTGCAGGGATCCCTCTTCGGTGACAACTGATAATTGTGCGGCTGATATTGTCATCGAACAACAATAGAATCCGACTAAAATGGGAAGATGCTTTGTCAGAATTTTAATACTTTGTTGAATTTTCATTGATAATCCACCACGTGAGAGCAAATTAAGACTAGTTAGTGAATAGCGCATTTGCAATGTGATGGTATTGTAAAATTGAAGAGTGGCGAATGACATCACCACTCTAGAGAGCGCTATGCGAACAGTTGCTGCTCTAACGATAAGCCTTTAGTTAATTGACGATATTGTAATCCGTGCTGTTGTAACCCTTGAATTAATTCAATATCGAAAGTCGGTGAGTTGAATGCATCATATTTCACAATGAACTCCTGTTTGTTTACCATCTCAATACCTTTAACACCTTGGATTGACGTTAATAATTCAGTAGCCGCCAATTCTGTCGGTTCAAGTAGTAACGTAATACTTTGCTGGTTATTCGCCGCTTGCTGACCGATTTCTTGTTGCGATAAGTTTCCTTGTTCTAACAACAATACGGTTGAACATAAGCGCTCTAGTTCATCGAGGTTATGTGAGCTAATAATAAAGCTCGCATCACCCGATAAATCCATGACCAATTGACGAATATTACGTGCATTAGCTGGATCTAATCCTGCGGTAGGCTCATCAAGCATGACTAATTCAGGGCTACCGATGAGTGCTTGTGCTATGGTCACGCGTTTTCGCATACCGTGGCTGAGTGCGGCAGGGCGCTCATTTAACACATGTGATAATTCAACGCGCTCTAGTACGCGTAAACATTCACTTTGTGCTTCTTTTTTACTAAAGCCTTGGAGTTTAGCGTATAGCTCTAACTGGTGTTTAATCGCAAATCGAGGGTCGAGTTGAGCATCTTGTGGTAGTGCGCCGACGCGACCGACAAGTGCGGTACTTCCTGGTTTTTTCCCAAAAATAGAAACGTCACCAGAGCTTGGTAAATGGTAATTACACAGGATACTAAATAACGTAGTTTTACCCGCGCCATTCGGGCCAACTAATGCCGTTGTTTCACCCACATTCAGTTCAAAACTCACGTCTTTAAGTGCCTGCTTTGAACCAAAAAACTTATTGACGTTTTGACAACTAATTAATGTACTCATAGTGCTTTCCTTGTTAAAACGAATTGCGCTAAGCCAAGGTAGGCAGCGGTTTGAACGAGTGGAATTGTAATTGAAGAATAGTGGAAGCTTGCCATTTGAACGGTATCAGTTAATTGAACACCAGGTATTGCCATAAGCAAATGCTCAAGCACCGATATATGACCAGAGAGCCAGCTGATGATCCCTGTGACTATTGGTAACAAGATAATGGTGAAGACAACACTTAGCTTTGAAGATTGGATCCATGAATTAAACAGTGCCATTAACGCAATAAATGGCAAACAAACGAGTACTAGATTACTGGCGACTAATAGCAGCTGTGGAATAGCAGTTAGTGCTGAACCAGGCTCTCTCCAAACCCCCATCGCAAAGGCAGCAAACATGGTTAACGCAATTAAGATGCTGATAATAATAAGTTGACCAATAAAGCGGCCAAATAGCAATTGATTGCGTGACGTACGTAAAAGCAAGAACCGGATAGTGCCGCGTGTTGCGTCAGACGCCGTTTGATCGGATGTCATTAACACGGCAATGAATGGAAAAATGAATATTGCAAACAACCAATAAACAGCAACTTCTGAATAGGCCCATTGTAAGAGGTAGTCGAGATTCAGTTGGCTTGAAAATACAGTGATGTTGTCACCAAAGCTTTCATTGCCAAGAATGCCAACAGAATAAGAAACAGGGTATTTAAGAATTAAAAACCACACGATGGCAAAGGCTGCTAATAATACGGCGCCACGTTTGGTTAAAAATAATCGAGTGAGCTCAAATTGGCTAATTAGCCAAACCGAACGCATGGCACCTTGTTGAGGCAGTGTAGTTGTGGGTTGCATGGATAATCCTTATAAACAACTTACAGGTTAATACATTGAATTGTTTTATTAGCAACGATAGTACCACTTATTTATTCAATTAAATATCAATGAGTTAATTGAGGGTTGATGAGTGATGTTAGTCATTTATACGAATTATTCATTAAATTTACCGTTATTTATTAGCGAGTTATCCAGCGGCAATTTAATAAAACAATGAATTTTGTTCATTGGATAGTGAAATTAAATCACTATTATTCATTAAACAACTCTCGCTACAATCTTATGCTTTAATCGCATCAATCTTAACTATCAGAAATAGAAGTAATCATTAAATGAATATCATTGAATTTGTATCCAGTAATTTATCGACATTTTTAGCATTAGTTGCAACAGGCATCTTCGCTGGCATCCTTGCTGGTTTGTTAGGTGTTGGTGGTGGCATCGTTATTGTTCCGGTGTTGTTTTTCTTGTTTCAAAGTTTTGGGGGGTCACCGGAGTCAGCCATGTTGGTGGCAACGGCTACATCGTTAGCGACTATAGTGCCGACATCTATTAGTTCGATTCGCTCTCATCATCACAAAGGCAATGTTGATTTTGAATTATTGAAACGCTGGGCGCTATTTATCTTTATTGGCGTACTGGCGGGGAGTTGGTTAGTTACTCGCGTTGAGGGCACATTACTGACGCTATTATTTGGCGTTATTGCGACGTTATCGGCATTAAATATGTTGTTAAGAACCAATAAACCTGCTTTATTTCAACAGCTTCCTAATTCAACTGGACAAAGTTTAATGGCAACGTTAATTGGCTTTTTCAGTGCCATGGTTGGTATTGGTGGTGGTACTATTTCAGTGCCGTTACTGTCGATTTACAATTATCCTACTCACAAAGCGGTTGGGACGGCAGCGGCGATTGGACTCATTATTTCACTGCCCGGTGCGTTAACAATGTTAGCAATAGGTACAACGCCAGTTGATGCGCCTGTGGGTACATTTGGCTTGGTTAATGTTATTGCATTTGCGTGCATTGTGCCGTTAACCGTATTGTTTGCACCTGTTGGTGCGACATTAGCCGCTAAGTTAGATGCAGGGAAGTTAAAGAAGATCTTTGCGGTTGTTTTATTGATAACCGGCGTGCGTATGTTGGGGCAGTTATTCTTATAATCGATATATCGTGTATGGGTTGTTGCAGTACAACCCATACAAATCATTGTCATGCTAGTTCGACAGCTCTTGGCGGATGATTTCAGCACCTGCACTTAACGCATTGAGTTTAGCGGTGGCTACTTCTCGTGGAAGCGGCGCCATACCACAATTGGTACAAGGATAGAGTTTGTCGGCATCAACAAATTCCAGCGCTTTTCTTAACGTGTCAGCAACTTCCTCTGGCGTCTCTATAGTATTTGTAGCGACATCAATTGCACCAACCATGACTTTCTTACCACGAATTAACTCAAGTAAATCAATAGGCACATGAGAGTTGTGACACTCTAGTGAAATAATATCGATACTCGATTGTTGGAGTTTAGGGAAGGCTTCTTCATATTGTCGCCATTCGGTACCTAGCGTTTTCTTCCAATCAGTGTTGGCTTTGATGCCGTAGCCATAGCAAATATGAACGGCCGTTTCGCACTTTAGTCCTTCAATGGCTCGTTCGAGTGTTGCTATGCCCCAGTCATTGACCTCATCAAAGAAGACGTTAAACGCAGGTTCGTCAAATTGAATAATATCAACACCTGCCGCTTCGAGTTCTTTCGCTTCTTGGTTAAGAATAATCGCGAATTCCCAGGCCAGTTTTTCACGACTCTTGTAATGGTCATCATACAAGGTATCTATCATGGTCATCGGACCCGGAAGTGCCCATTTAATTGGTTTATCAGTTTGTTGGCGTAAGAACTTTGCATCTTCGACAAATACTGACTTTTGGCGGCTAACCGCACCGACAACTGTTGGCACGCTAGCATCGTAGCGATCTCTAATCTTAACTGTTTTTCGTTGTTCAAAGTCAACACCATTGAGGTGTTCAATAAAAGTCGTCACAAAGTGTTGGCGTGTTTGTTCCCCATCACTGACAATATCAGTGCCGGCTTGTTGTTGGTCATGTAAAGACAAACGTAATGCGTCTTTTTTGCCATCGATGAGTTCATCGCCTGCTAATTTCCATGGTGACCATAGTGTTTCTGGCTCAGCCAACCAAGAAGGTTTTGGCAAACTACCTGCTGTTGAGGTCGGTAATAATTTTTTCATAGTGAATAGTGTCTTATCTTTTAATGTTAGGCGAAATTAGCTGACCACTGTTCCAGCACAGTTTGGTATGGCTTAATAAATTGTTCTTCGGCACGTTTACCTTGTTCAATGGCTAATTGGCTACGTTCTTCTCGGTCATAAACGATTTGTGTTAATGAATGATCCAAGTTCTTTAAATTGGGCTGATAGCACTTTCCAGCGGTTGCATTGGCGTTATAAATTTCAGGACGATAAATTTTTTGAAAAGTGCCCATGGTGCTAATAGTGCTGATGAGTTCAAGGTTTGTGTAGTCAGCTAACAGGTCGCCAAAGAAATAGAAAGCAAATGGGGCAACACTATTTGGCGGCATGAAATAGCGCACCTGTAATCCCATTTTTTTGAAATACTGTTCAGTTAGTGATGACTCGTTTGGTGAGTATTCCACACCCAATACCGGGTGCTCGTTCTCTGTGCGGCGATAGATTTTATTGTCGGATACGCTGAGGCATATTACTGGAGGCTTATTGAAATTCTCTTTATAAGTCGAAGAGTTAACAAAATTCTGAAAAAGCTTTCCATGGAGATCACCAAAATTATTTGGAATGCTAAACGTCGCCTGATCTTTATTGTGATCTAATAGTAAAACACTGAAATCATAATCTCTCACATAAGAAGAAAAGTTATTACCAACAATGCCTTCAATATGCTTGTTTGTTTTGTGATCGATGATGTTGGTTTTTAATATTTCAATGGATGGAAACGCTTTGTCGCCACCCTCAATATCCATTTCAACAGAAATGATATCAAGTTCTACGCAATAGCGATCGCCATTAGGATTATCCCAATGAGCCATTGCATTAAAACTATTGTTAATCATCTTTAAGGTTTTACGCAGGTTTGCTTGGCGGCTAGTACCACGAGCCAAGTTGGCAAAGTTAGTGGTTATGCGCGTGCTGTCTGATGGTTGATAGTTTTCATCGAAACAAATGTTTTTGATGTTAAATGTAAAGTCTTTATTCATGGTGATCTGATTTCCTGTTTCCGGCGTTATTTGCTGACTTATTCAGTAAATAACGAGTGCAGCTAGTGGCGGTTAACTGCTGTATTGTTTAGCGTTAATGGTGATTTATACGTGGTTCATTACATGAATAAAATTGATTTTACTTCATCGAATCATGAACTTTGTTCATGTAACGGTTGCTGATTACTTTATTTGATTGATTTTGTTTTTTTTAGGCCGTTATACTGCACAGCAATCACCCTGATATAACAGAAATGAAAGGAAGCAAGATGATTACAATTCGCGAAACCACAATAGAAGCATTCAGATGCTATACCCAAGTTACATGAAGATGCTCGATTTCAGCAAGTCGAGAAGCGCGCCAAATACTAGGCATAAGATGTGTCGTTAAGTCATTCTTAATAAATATCTTATAACGACGTAGTTGGTCGCTTATCGCCTTGCCCGAAGGGAGTTCGGGTAGAAAACGACTACCGCGTTATGATTCATAATCAGGGAATAACCATTAATTACAAATCATGCCTTGTATTCGATTCCTACCCGAACTCTGAAACATGCATCTTCAAGTGACTTGGGTATCTTTATAATTTTATTATCGCCATTAGCGAATTTCATAACCAACGTCATCTTGTTGAAACAACACGAGATGAAGTGAAGCAGTCAGGTTTTGAAGGTAATTCTAAATTTGGTGTTTTGTTAGCCGAAGTAGATGGTGATATTGCTGGATACTGTACTCATACCCGTTGCCAATGAAAGCGCTCGGTTTCAGCAAGACGAGAAGCGCGCCAAATACAAGGCATAGGATATGTTGTTAAGTCATTCTTAACCAAGATCTTATAACGACGTAGTTGGTCGCTTATCGCCTTGCCCAAAGGGAGCTCGGGTAGAAAACGACTACTGCGTTATGATTATAATCAGGAATAACCATTAATTAGAAATCATGCCTTGTATTCGATTCCTACCCGAGCTCTGAAACAAGCGTCTTCACTGGTAACGGGTATTTACTTGGAACTATTCTATTTGGCGTGGCGTTACTTATATGAATTTAGATGATTTATTTGTTTGGGATAAATACCGAAGTCAACGCGTTGGTCAGCGGTTAATGTCTAAGCTCAGTGAGGTTTGTGTTGCTGGTGGCGCTAACCGCATTCGTTGGGAAGTAGAAAAAGACAACACGCGTGCTATCAATTTCTACCACAAACTGGGCGCCCAAGTGGATATTAAAGGTATGTGCCGTTGGGATGTTTAGTTAACTCAATCTACCCTTGCCACGCATAGCTAAATTTAGCAAAAAAGGTGCGGCGATCTCGATGCAACGAATTGTCGTCTGCAGGTTGATAACCACCATCAGAATAACCAACATAAATTAACGACTGTGGATTTACTTTATAGGTATAAAGCAATTGGGTAGAAAAATTTCGTGTTTTAGCTAGATAATCATTCTCAGTATCGTTGTCATGATTCGCTTTGTACAGCAAAGGGTTTCGTTTGATATCTGAGTATTGAACAATGAGTTTTAGCTGATTTTTTTGATCAAACTGATACGCAAAATTAAGATTGCTTTTGCTAGCACGATATAGCTGACCTGAGGCGATTTTTTTGTTTTTATCGTCAATAACGACATGGGTTTCATCAACATCTAATTGGTTGAAATAGTTGTTAAAGGTAACGGCAAGGTGCTCGTTATATTGGTAATTAATTGTACTGTGTAAATAAAACTGAGTACCTAGCTGCGCGTTCGCATAATCGAGCTGTTTACCAATACGGGTAAAAAATTGTAGTTTTAGTGCTGACAGCGGCGTAATGCTTGAATAGCTCACAAACTGAGTGTTGTTGTATATCTCGCCACCATTGCGGTTAAATTGATTGTCATGCCGAGTTTCGTTATTCATGAAACCAAAATTTGCGAATGATTGCATTTTACCGTTAGCAAAGCCGCGGATATCTATGTTGTGACCAAGTTTTTCACCTGCTTGGTTTTGAGAATACTGGATGTTGCTGAAAAAACCATAGCGATTGACAAAGTCCTCTTTATTATCATCGTTGTAATACGTTCTGCCACCGCCCAATTGCAGCTGTTTATAATCAACTTGCCCAATGAAACCTAGATCTGCACGAAAGTCGGTACCGATATCTTGGTAGCCTGCATAATAGTTGTAATCCTTTTGCGAATGACTGTAATAGACATCAATGGCATGATCTTTTTGTTGTGTCTCTACGTCGAAGCCTTCCCTGACGATGGCGCTGTTGTTGCTGTCAGAAAATGCGACCTGATATTGCAGACTACTTTGCTTATTAAACCAATGATTACCATCACCACTAACAACGGTATTGCTATAGCCGTCAGCTTGTCGACGACTTACAAGTAAGCCTATGTTGTTGCGATTACCCATGTCGTTTTTGTAACGAATAAGGGCGTTTTGGCTGCTTAAATCGCCATTATTTTCAGTCAAAGTAATATTGCGAGAGCCTTGAGCTGAAGGGAGTAGAAAGTTAGTTTGTTGATCTTTAGCGTTGAGGATACCGTAGGTGTGTTGCCCTAATTGGCCGGTGAGCTTTACGCCATAGTCTGGCTGATTAATGTTTCGCGTATGTACGAGATTGAGACGACTCGTTTTAAAGTTATCGGCACCGTCGAGGAAAAAAGGGCGTTTCTCACGCGTATAAAGCGCAAAACTGGTATTGATGTCTAAATCGGTTGAGTCTGCTTCAACTTGTGAGAAATCAGGGTTTAATGTGGCATTTAATACGCTATTTTGCGTGATCCCCCAGCGTAAATCTAATCCTAAATCCTGCTCTGTTTTTCCATTTGACCATGGGTCATTTGAGGTTGGCTTACTATCGCTGCGCTTAATTGTTGCTGTCGGGGTGACTTGAATATTGTTGCCTGACTTTATGCCCTCAAAGCCATTAAGTTTGTTGTAAAGGCATAAAGAACACGTTGAATCACGATTAGATTGATAGCTGCCAAATTGGCGGCGAACTTCGCGTGGTTGATTGCGCCATAAAGTAAAGCCCCATTGTTGAGTGTCTTGATTGTCTTTAAAGCGTAGTGCTTTAAATGGAATGCTAATTTCAGCTACCCAGCCGTCATCTGTGACTTGTGCGGCGCTATACCAGATGGCATCCCACGCGTCATCTTCACGCCAACCATTATCGTCATTGATGCGTTCATCTGATTGGGCACCTTTAGGATTAACAAAGAATAAATAGCCACTACGTTCGTCATTAAAGGTATCGAGAATAATCCCCATGTTGTCGTCACGCCAAATTTTATCGTGATCTCGCAGTGCGCCTCTAATTTTCTCAGGATATTTATCATAAGCAATCATTGCGATATGTAAGGATTCGCCGTCTTGATAGATATATCCTGTCGTTTTAACTTTTGCCGCAACACCGTTGCCTGGTTGATTTTCATAAGCCAATTCAACTTTAGTGGCTAATTTCCACATTGGTTCATCGAGTTTTCCGTCTATAGTCGGGGGTGTAGATTGCTTACTTAATTGATAAGACGCAGCGGCCATTACTGTTGTTGGCACAATGAATAAAAAGGCGATCACTGTTTGCAGTAAGTTGGTTAATCGTTTTCGAAGTAATTCGTTACGGGTGATACTTAATAAATAGTTCATAGGTGTTCCACGTATTCCTTGTTTGTCATGGCGTCATTCTTGGCTGGGCGAGGGATAAAGTCGTGGTGAAGCGGTGAAAAAAGGTGAAGAACTTGGGATTTTTGCCAAAATTGAGTGAAATTTATCCGTTTGATTAGCTGTTGACGGGTTTTTCTTTGCCATGGATAATAAAATCCGTTTTTTAATTAAAAGTTAAATCAATGCGATATATCCATGTTCAAGACATAGTGGTTGATAGCCAGCTTCCTTTAATTATTATTGAGGGTAATGAGATATCACTTGAACCTAAACAGCATGCGTTGCTGCTGTTATTTATCGAACATGCCAATCAAGTTGTCAGCCGTGATCAGATAATTAACGAAGTTAATCAAGGAATTATTGTTAGTGATAATGCCGTTAATAAAATGGTGGCTAATTTACGTCAGTTATTAAAAGATAATCCTAAGTCGCCACAGTTTATTAAAACAATACCAAAACAGGGTTACTGCTTTATTGCCTCTTGCGCAAGACAAGAAAGTTTAGTGACCAGTGGTCAAAAGACAGATAGACCTGCTGCGTCGCCTCTTTCATTAATGGTTATCTCGTTATCTGCGATATTTATTGTTGGGCTAGCTATTTGGTTGATGTTATCGACAACAAGTGAACCTAAAACATTCTCCAGCATGCAATTACAACCGTTAACTCGTCATTCTGGCGTTGAATTTTCGCCTGTTGTATCACCTGATAAACAGTTATTGGCATATACGCGTAATGATCCACATAATGACATTGCTCAGCTTTGGATCCGTCATCTTGATGGTTCAGAAAAAGAAACCTTAGTGCAAGATATTGTTATTTCGTCTGAAATGACGTGGTCGAGCGACAGCAAGCAGCTAGTTTTTACCGATTATCCTAAACAGACCTGTCAATTATTACGTTTTACCGTTGGCCACAGCAGTGAGCAAGTTGAATCTATGGGCAAGTGTGACGCGTTGTACGTGTCACACCTGCAATTTGTCGAAGACGATAACGCAATAATTTACACCGCTAGACAAGTCGGTTTCGATCCTATTCAGATTTATCGATATTCGTTAAGTGATAAAAGCAGGGTGCTAATTAAGCAGCCAGATCCCACCGGCAGTGGTAATTATGGATTCGATATCTCAAGTGACGGCAATAAAATGTTAATTTTGTCAGCCGATGAAGGAAGCTGCCATACATCAATGTATGTATTAAATTTGATAACCAATACATTGGAAAATAAAGGCCGCTGGTCACGCTTTATCAATCGCGCTATTTGGCACCATGATGGTGAGAGTGTTATCAATACAACGAATGAATATTCCCATGAAATAGTGCAAAGTAGACTCGATGGCACGATGATATCAACAATGGTGAGCACGTCTAATCGCGTGGCAGATAATTTCTCTCGTTTCCCAAATGGCCGTGATTATTACTTTACGTCCTTTCAAATGAACAATGATAATGAGCTAATTAATATCGATGATGGCTCAGTGAAACGTACTTTTAACTCCGCGGTGTATGACAAAATTCCAACCTTTGCACACAAATCTAATCAGTGGTTTTTCTTGTCTAAACGCAATGGGCCATCGCAGATTTTCTTAGGCGATGAAACAACAAAACAATTGCAACAAATTACGCATTACGAGACGGAGCCGCAAATTAGTGATCTCGACGTATCGCCGGATGGCAAAACGTTGTTGATTGGTGGGCGCAAACAAATCGAGTTAATAACGCTAGCAAATAACGCAGTTGAAACGATTAATGTTGAAGAAGGGTTTGCCATATCAACAGGTTGGCTTTCAGATAATCGATTGGCGGTTTCTATTTTGGTCAATGGTCAGCCACAGTTGCGATATTACCACCTTGACGCTAAATCATTTTCAAAGGCAAATGAGCGCTGGCAAGGTGCCTTTAATGACTCAAAAGGCAACCGATTATTTTTTGTCGAACAGGGTACTAAAGAGATTTACCAGTGGTTTGAAGAGGAAGAGGTTGCTCGCACCACAAACGTAAAGCTTGAATGGGCGTTTGGAAATGGCGTCGATGCTAAAATCGATGGTGATACCTTGATTTATCGCAAGCAGAATGGGGCTGAAAGCGAAATGTTTGCGCGCTCACTAACTAGCGGCGAAGAGAGATCACTAGGAAAGTGGTTCTACATCGCCGGATTTGATTTTGCCGATAATCAGCTATTAGTCAGTTTTGAACAAGGTCGCAGTGGCGATATTTTAAAAACAGACTTTCAGTAAACTATTCTTCAACCTAGATTCAGCAGTTGGCGGGAAATAAGAGTGTAGCTATCTGATTTGATTAGCGTAATGAAAAAATGTGGTGTCGCCTTATTGGTGACGAGTCATTTTTTCATATAGCAAGGCGAATCAAGGATCTGCACTATTATTCGTGTTTCAACTGCTGGATTTAGGTTCAAGTATGTGCTGCTGTAGTTTTGCTCTTAATTCTTCTGTTAGTGGCACACTCTTCTTGTCGTTATGACAGTAATGGATCATGGCGGCCTTACCGCTAGCGGTTTTAATACCGTTTTGCCAACATTCTTGATAGATATCGAAAGAACTATTGCCGATACGTGTAATAAAGGTTTTGATTTCTACATCGCTGCCAAAATGGGTTTCTGCATGATAGCTGACGCTAATGCCACCGAGCATTAGTTTCCAATTATTGACGTCTAAATCTGGCGTGAAGAACATAAAAATAGGATCGCGACCAGACTCAAACCACATCGGAAAAACGGTATTGTTAATATGACCTAGGGCATCAGTTTCTAAAAATCGCGGTGTAATGGTTAATGAAAACATAGTGTCATCCTAAACAGTTGTTTAAATATAATGGCGCCAATCTATCAAAAATATTCCAGTTATAATACGTTTAACGATAGAATCAATTAATCTAACGAGCCTAACAAGAACATCATTTTGCCGATATTATCTCAATTGCTAATACAACTCTCTCAAGAATTTGCTACGACTAATGGCCGTCAGTTGGTGGTACTTAGTGGTGACGAACGTTGGGGCTGTAAGCTTGTTAATGATGTGGTGAACGACGACAACACGCTGTGGTTGGGCGGGGGCAATGATGATGCGATTGAAATGCAAAAAGCGCACTTGAGCTTAGGACGTGAATATCAGAGCGTAGTGTTTAATGTTTTTAGTGGCTTTCACCCTGATGCGTTTGGGCAGGCTATTGGGGCGCTAAATGGCGGCGGCGTGTGTTATCTCGTTGTTCCTCATTGGCAAGAATGGCACGCATTTAATGATCCAGATTACTTACGTTATGTGGCCTCACAGGAAGAGATAACGTCAGTAAATCACTATTTTGTTGCGCGATTACAGCGGGAAATACTATCGGATAACGACGCCATTATTATTGAGCAACGTAATCCACAACCATTGTCGTGGAGCACTCCAACGATTGCTAAAACACAAGATGTGCCGATGCCGCTGGCCACCAATGATCAAGCTGAATGTGTTAATCAAATAATCAATGTCGCTAAAGGTCATCGCAATCGACCGCTAGTCATTAATGCTGATCGTGGCCGTGGAAAGTCAAGCGCGCTGGGGATTGCCGCAGCCCAACTCTTACAAGACTCGTTAGCACACATCATCATTACTGCGCCCAAGGCAGCAGCCCTTGATAGCGTATTTTTCCATGCGATGCGCCTTCTTGATGGTAGCACGAGAATTCAAAATACCCTGCGCTGGAATGATAAGTCCTTGAGTTTTGTTGCCCCTGATGAACTTGTTCAAACTTTGCCAATAGCCGATTTAGTGATGGTGGATGAGGCAGCCGCGATTCCCGCGCCAATGCTCAGTAACTTAGCGCGTCATTATTCAAGGCTGGTTTTTTCGACCACCATTCACGGTTATGAAGGCACTGGACGAGGGTTCGTACTTAAGTTCTTAGCAGAGCTTGCACAAATATCGCCGCAAATGCGTCGTTGTCAGCTTAATCAACCGATACGTTGGCAAGAAAACGACTCTGTCGAGCGGCTAAGTAATCGTTTATTGGGATTAAATGCCAAAGCTGTGAACTTAAGTTCATATTATGATTTTGATAAAGAAAGCATTAATTACCAATGGCTTACTCAACTTGAGTTATCTCAAGACAATAACTTGCTAGAGCAATTGTTTGGCTTATTGGTACTTGCGCATTATCAAACGTCACCGTCAGACTTTAGGCAACTATTAGATGCGCCTAATCTTCACATTTTAGTGGCTAAGTATGATGGTAATGTCGTTGGCGCATCATTGATTTTACGCGAAGGAGAGCTCTGCGATGATCTTGCCACACAAATATCGCTAGGAAAGCGTCGTCTGCGAGGGCACCTATTACCGCAATCGCTATTAGGGCAGTTAGGTATTGAATCTGCTGGTGGTTATAAATATGGGCGAGTGATGCGAATCGCGGTGCATCCGCAGTGGCAACATTCAGGCATTGGGACTCAATTAGATAATCACACGACCAAATGGGCACAGTCTCAAGATCTTGATGTTTTAGGTTCTAGTTTTGGCGCGACTGCTCAGCTTACTCAGTTTTGGATTCATCAGGGATATACACCTGTTCGTCTTGGTTTTAGTCGAGATAGTGCTAGCGGTACTCACTCTTTGATGGTGTTAAAGGCTATTAATCCGCAAGTAATATCGATAATTGATATGGCGAATACACAATTTTCTCAGGCGCTTAGATATGATTTGGCGGATGCTCATCGCGAGTTATCTAGTCAATTGGTCGTAAAACTGATGGCTACATGTAAAGATTTTGCGACACTTGGTGGATTTGAACGCAAAAATATCGATTATTATGTGCGTGGTAATCGACCTGTTGAGCAGGTTAACGCTATGATTGAAAAAGGAATTTGGAGTGAGCCTGCCAAACTTAGTCAGCTAGCTAATAATGAACGACAGCTAGTCATAAAACGAATATTACAACGTCATTCATGGTCTCATTTGAGCAAAAGTCTTAAGTTAACTGGTAAAAAAGCAGCTCAGCAGGCATTACGTCAAGCAATAAGCTCTTGGCATCAGCTTATTTAAAAACAACCACTTGCTAATCTTCTTCATCAAATCACAAATATAACTTGCACTAAGTTTCAAACGGTTGTTTAATTCTCTTCAGGTTAAAGAATCTAACGTATAGTTGACGTACACGTAAACTTTCTGGCAGACTCATAGCTAATAAACAATCAATCTTCGACTGAGCAAGCGAAGTATTGTCTCGATAATCGACCGTCAAAGTAACGGTGGTTACACAGAAAAATTAAAGCAATAGTAAAAGAATAATAGCGATAGGAGCAGAGTATGGAACGTGAATCGATGGAGTTTGACGTCGTCATCGTTGGTGGTGGTCCCGCAGGACTATCAGCCGCGTGTCGTCTAATGCAAGCAGCAAAAGAGAAAGAACAAGAAATTACTGTTTGTGTTGTAGAAAAAGGCTCAGAAGTTGGCGCTCATATTCTCTCTGGCGCGGTATTTGAACCCAAAGCACTCAATGAGTTATTCCCAAATTGGAAAGAGTTAGGCGCACCACTTAATACTGAAGTGGTTGGCGATGACATCTTTATGTTTGGTAGTGAAACCAAAGCGACTAAAGTACCTAACATGTTTGTGCCTAAAACGATGCACAACGAAGGCAACTACATTATAAGCTTGGGTAACTTGTGTCGCTGGTTAGGTGAGCAAGCTGAACAGCTTGGTGTTGAGATCTTCCCAGGCTTTGCTGCTGCTGAAACTGTTTATAATGACGATGGGTCAGTTAAAGGTATTTTAATTGGCGACATGGGCATTAGCGAAAGTGGCGAGCAAAAAGATTCGTATATGCCGGGCATGGAACTACACGCTAAATACACTTTGTTTGCTGAAGGTTGTCGTGGACACCTAGGAAAAGAGCTACAAGAGCGCTTTGATCTTAATGAAGGCCGTAGTCCACAACATTATGGACTAGGCATTAAAGAGCTTTGGACGATTCCTAGCGATCAACACCAACAAGGTAAAGTGGTTCATACCGCAGGCTGGCCGTTAGACAATGGCGCGACAGGTGGCGGCTTTTTGTATCACATTGAAGATAACCAAGTTGTTTGTGGTTTGATTGTTGATTTGAATTACTCGAACCCTTATTTAAGCCCATTTGATGAATTCCAACGCTATAAACATCATCCTGAAATTGCTAAATACCTAGATGGTGGTACGCGTGTTTCTTATGGTGCACGTGCTATCGCAAAAGGCGGCTTAAACTCGTTATCTAAAATGAGCTTCCCAGGTGGCTTATTAATTGGTTGTGACGCTGGTACGCTAAACTTTGCGAAAATTAAAGGCTCTCACACGGCAATGAAATCAGGCATGATTGCTGCCGATGTGATTGTAGAAGAGTTAGCAAAAGGTGAAGAAGCGGCTTGTGAATTGTCTCAATATGCCGCTGCATTTGAATCATCGTGGTTATACGAAGAATTATTTAGCTCACGTAACTTTGGTGCTGCTATGCATAAATTCGGTACTACCTTGGGTGGTGCTTACAACATGGTTGACCAAAACATCTTCGGCGGTAAACTGCCATTTAACATCAAAGATGAAAGCTTGGATCACGCACAGCTTAAGCTGGCGAGTGAGTCTCAAGAGATTAACTATCCAAAACCGGATGGCAAACTGAGCTTTGATAAGTTGTCTTCGGTGTTCTTATCAAACACTAATCATGAAGAAGATCAACGTTGTCACTTAACGCTAAAAGACGCTTCAATTCCTCTAACCGTTAATATGGAAAAATGGGCTGAGCCAGCTCAACGTTATTGTCCTGCTGGCGTTTATGAAATCATTGAAGATAATGGTGAACAACGCTTCCAAATCAATGGTCAAAACTGTGTTCACTGTAAAACCTGTGATATTAAAGATCCGAGCCAAAATATCACTTGGGTTACGCCTGAAGGCGCTGGTGGTCCCAACTATCCAAACATGTAGTTATTATTAACTTATTGGTGATGTATACCCAAGCCACTTGAAGATGCCTGTTTCAGAGTTCGGGTAGGAATCGAATACAAGGCATGATTTGTAATTAATGGTT
>CAJXRU010000035.1 GCA_913060565.1 uncultured Gammaproteobacteria bacterium
GTTCATATCGTTATTGAGTTTATAATTTGCTGATAAACGTGGCTTCATAAAATCAAAATTTTGCTTATTTTCGCTATCACCTTCAACTTCAATTTGTGAAAACTCGGCGGTCAATCCACCATCAATTGTCAGTTTGTCAGTATATGAATACACAAAACTAGCGAAGACTTCTGCCCGATTTTCAGTTACTTGAATTGTCGCATTAGATAATTCTACTGCTTGGTTATTTTCAATATAGGCTTGTTTAGTATTTAGGTAATTTCGAGCGACTTCAACGCCAAATTCTGGCTTAAACTTGTTACTACCTGTATAACCGTAGGTGTTTCGAATAATATATTCACTTGCATAGTTATCGCTTTGATACACACTATTATGTGTAGAGACATCTAGCTCAGTCGTTTTTGAAATGCTCTTATTCTTGCGATCTTCGATCTTCCCTAACGCTAAACTATGCCATTTCCAATCATCAAATTTTTGTACCCAATCGACACCGAACTCACCTGTTCTAAAGCGATTGATTTGATCTAATTCCCACACGTAATCCGGCTCGCCTTCACCTATTGCTCGCAATTTATAATAGTCACGCGATAAATCATTGGTCCATTTATCACTGCCCAATCGACCATTTAGCGTTAGCTTACCTAGATCAAAATTCCGTGAAATCTGTCCATTGGTAAATGAAAAACGGCCTAAATTTTCACGCTCTTCATACGCAGACTCTTCTAATGCATTATCTTTATCATAATTATTAATGACGGCCTTTCTAAAACCGGGTCCATAACCAATATCAATATCTGCAACCGCTTCCCATTCACCTAAATTCGTATTGATAGCCGCTTCAATATTCGGTTTTGGATCGCCAAAAGGTGCTCGGCGAAATTTTAGCGCCCAGGTACCAGATGTTATATCAGTGCGTTTAATAACATTTGCCACAACAGACTGACCTGCGGCATCGCCAGCGCTTACGCCGCCACGAATGATTTCAATGCGCTCGACTTGCTCTGCTGGAATACGTTGTAATGCACCAACCAAACCACCAGATTTAGAGGTAGGGCGAGCACCATCGATTAAAACGTTACCGGCATTGCCACCAAAACCACGAGCATTATCCCCACGGTCAAAGCTAAAACCAGGGAGGCGGTCTATCATGTCGAACGCGTTTTGCGGCTGATATTGACTGAAGAATGAAGCAGGATAATTAGAATGATTTTGTGCTGACTTTGCCGTTGCTTGAGCAACTTCTTGTGCTAGCGTAGAAAGTGGAAAGGCTAGCGTAAAAACACTCAAACATCCGGTTAAAAGAATCTTTTTAGATGAAAAAACTGAAGAATTTATCATTATAGTTATTTAATTATGATCACTTAAGAATGTGACTACATTGTAACGTAAATTAATGTTAATTCTGCGGTTAAACTGTGTCTAAATATTTCGCTTTAATATTATTTAGATGGCTTACGTTGATTGATACCCACTGAACGACACGGCTCGACTTTATAACTATAACCATATGCGGCGCTGTCATCTGGAGTGATGGTTAACATTTCATAATCATTTATTTCAACCACTCTGACGGGTTCTTCAAATTGACAACGGGAAAAATTATCGGCTTCAAGTACGTAGATAAAAGAATTGAGACTAACGAGTACAACATTGCGGTAGCTGTAATAAATTGACATTTGTTGCTCTTGATCACCGGTATTCAACCGAACGCCAAACGCGCTGTCGCCTAATTCACTCGATAGGCTAGCGACTTCACTTGTCTCATCAACAGTTTGTTCAGACGACGCTTCTTTGCCATCATCTTGCGCTATTTTAGCTTGCTTTTGTTCCTGCACAACGCCATCCAATACACCATTGAGCTGCTTACTAATATCAACAAAGTTCTTTTCATTTAGTGCTATCAACTGCATCAAGAGCACCAAGGATAGTCCCATACGGATCATGGTCGTTAACACTGGAAATTTAGATTGACTAAGAAACTTAACCGCTCGCACACCAAAGGGTCTAAGCAATAAAATCGCAAAAATGTATACGGGCGATAAAACTTGCAAAAACAATAATGCAAGAAACGTAAATCCAATAATCCATACTGGCAAATACATTAAAATAACTAAGTTATGGGTATATGGAAGGTGCTCTGCTGCGATCCCTGAAACATCATTAACAATTGATGCAGCACTAACCAGCGCGAAATTTGCCACTATTGCATAAAAAAACAACAGGCATGACTTTCCTAATAACGAATGCCAGATCCGAGTGAAGCGTGGCCAAAATTCTAATCCTAGCGCAAGCAAGGTAAAAATACAGACTAAAGGCCAATTAGGCTCAGGAAAACACAGTAAAATTAGCGCCAAGCCATACAGTTTTTGCGGCGTATTTAACTGGCCAATCCCGGACCATAAACGATGATGAATAGTTGCTAGCCATCCAATAAGCGACTGAGCAAGAGATTTCGGTTGCTTAAGAAGATTGGCTAAACGCTCCATGAATTATTTTTCCTTTCCTAATGATGAGAACTACTTTATACAATGCTCGTCAAATGTCTTGTTATGACGACGATATATCTGACGAATCGTATCGTTATTCGTTAATGTATCAAGTGATTGACTAAGTTTAACTGCGAGCTGAGTCTGTTGGGCCAACTTGCTGTGCTTAGACACTAAAATATACATTGCAAGGCTATTAGTATTAGACAACGGAAAGTTGATAAACTGGTGTTTTAAATCTAGCTTGTTTACCGCTGATTGAAATGCATCAGTACTGGCTACAACCGCGTCAAACCGTCCTTTATCTAACATCTTAGCTAACACGCTATAACTAGCAACGTCAGTTTTTGATACTTGATGTTCGGTAAAAACATCGGTTAACCTCTGCCCCCAGTTCGCGCCGCGTAACATACCAATACGTTTTGGGCTAAAAGACGCTGGTAAACCTGATATTTGTTGATTTTTTGTCACGGGAACAAATAAGTTTGCACATACCCAGCCAATTGGCAGCGCTAGATAATCGGCATATACTTCACGCTCTTGACGCTTAAACAACCCAATGACAGCATCAAGGCGACCGACTTCTAATGATTTGAGTAAGCGCTTTATCGGCATTGGCTGAAGTTTGACATCAAAATTAACTTCAGACGCAGTTGCTCGCATGATATCTGGCAGTGCACCAACATACTTTCCTTCGTCCACTCTTTTAATCGAACTCATAAAACCAACATTCACTATTTGTTTCTTAGTGCCTGCTATTGGTTCAGATTGCAAAGTATTAGAGAAAATAACACTGACGATAGCTAGCACGCTATATGTAAATAAACGATTATATTTTTCCATGCGGCCCCTTAAATAAACAGCCTAACAACCTTTTTCTAGTGCGTAATTTTGCAAGACAGGCTTCCAATGCCTAACTGCCAACATAATACTAAGAAAAATGGCTTACTACTAATGGACAAAGATTATCAAACTCCACAGGCCTGAGGCAACTTAAGTTTGTGATTTTTCAGGCGCAATTAATTAGGGCCTGTTGATCTTTGTGGCCTAACTATTTTCTTCAGCTTTTTTACTGATAGGCAAAGATATGGCCACTTGCAACCCACTAATCTGACCGTCTTGGTATAAATTACTGATGGTCAGTTTACCTGCATGAGCTATCACAATATCATTACACAGCGCTAGCCCTAAGCCACTTCCTTGATGTTTTGTCGTATAGAAAGGTAATAACGCCTGTTGTAATTGTTGCTCCGACATACCTTGCCCGCCATCGGTTACTATTAAGAGAACGCAATCGTGATTTTGCCTTAAATTAACCTCAACACCTTCAAGTGTTGAGCCGGATTCAGCAGCATTTTTTATTAAATTGAGAAGCGCTTGCTCTAATTGCGCTTTATCGCCATTAACAACAATAGTGCCGGTGGAGATACTCCCTCGAACACGCATTAACCCAGCAACGCTCATCACCAATTCATTCAGATTAATCGACTGCATTTTAGGTGCCGGTAGTCGCGCGTAAGTCGCGTATTGTGTTAAAAACACATGCAAACTTTCTATTCGGTCACTGATGGTATCTAACACATTAGGTAACATGGATAAGTGTTCTGGAGCATCGATTATCTTTTTAGCTGAACTTGTTAAGGACTTTAGCGGCGCTAACGAATTATTAAGTTCATGACTAATTAAACGGATAGCATTTTTCCAAATATCACTCTCTTTACGGGAAATATCCTTGGTTAAGTTTTTATATAAGAATAATTGATGAGACTGATTATTAAGGGTTAAATGATGACAGGTTAAACTATAGCTAATTTTCTCATTCGCTAACATTTCACTAAACAATCCACTGCGTTTTTCTCGAGTCGCTTGTTGCAACGCTGTAGGCATACCGTCAATAAGTTGTGTTAACAACTCGCCATCTAATCGCTGATGATAATCGAGTAAATTTTTTGCAGCGGTATTACTAAGCATTATCCGATTTCGATTATCGGTTAGCATAATAGCAACAGGCGTTTCTTGAATGACTCTATTTAATAGCTGCTCTCGCTGGAACAGCGTTAAGCGCTGTTCACGCAGTACTTGCGAGAGTTCATTAAAGGTGTCAAGCAATTGACCTAACTCATCATATTGCTTGTTATGAATGGTAATACTAAAGTCATTATTTTTAAAACTACGTACCCCCACATCCATCGCATCCATTAACTCCTGCAGAGGGATCAAACTATGTTTGATCAACATAGCCGTGATTGTGATAGCGAAGAATGTAACTACCGCGATAAACAGACTTGTGGCGTTATAGCTCATCAGTAAATAGACCAACAAACCATAGCTACAAATAATTAACGACATATAGCCAAGTAAGCGACGAAATAAACTACGGGGAGAATTCATCAATCTCAGCTCTCTATGTCAAACTTTTTCATGCGGCGATACAACGCAGATCGGCTCAAACCAAGCTGTTTAGCAGCTGCTGAAACAACGCCGTTATGTTTAGCTAATGCATTGTTAATCATCTCAACATCCGGTTCTTCAAATCCTTTATTCACAACGCTTTCAACAATTTTTACATCAATATCTGACGCATCTATTGTCGAATCATTACAAATCAACATGGCGCGTTTGATTATATTTTGAAGCTCCCGTACATTGCCTGGCCAATGATATTGATTCAGCTTATCAGCTGCTGGCATGGTTAACTTATAAGGGGATTGCAAAAAGAAGTTTGCAAGCGGGATAATATCGTCTTGGCGTTGGTTAAGCGCCATTAAACTCAATTCAATAACGTTTAAGCGATAAAATAAATCTTCCCGAAATTCACCGTCTAAAATAGCTTGCGCAAGATCAGTATTGGTCGCACTAACGACTCTAACATTAACAGTAATAGTTTCGCTGCCACCTATACGCTCTAATTCGCCAGTTTCGAGTACTCGCAGTAACTTTGCCTGCCCATCCAAGGATAAATTGCCAATTTCATCCAGAAACAGCGTTCCGTTGTTGGCACGCTCGAATCGACCAATTCTCGTCTTTGTAGCGCCAGTAAACGCCCCTGCTTCGGCGCCAAAAAGCTCTGCTTCCATTAAATCTTTTGGCAGTGCGCCAACATTGACTTTGACAAACGGTCCTTGAGAAACTGAGGAATTTTTTTGAATTATCTGGGCAATTTTTTCTTTACCTGCTCCGTTGGGACCCGTGATTAATACGGGAACATCAGCGTGTGCCACCTTGGTGGTTAATTCAAGTAACGACAACATTTCATCACTTTGAAATTGTAAGTCGCAAAGATCAAATTTAGCCGTCAGCGCATTAATGCGATGCTGGCGTTTTGTCGCAATATTACGATGTGCATAAGTTAACTCACCCAATTCTACCAAGTTGTTAATCGCATTGAGCATTTTATCGTCATCCCAAGGTTTTGCTAAATAATCAGCAAAACCACAGCGCACAAGATCCACCGCCGTTTCAAGATGTGTCCACGCTGTAATGACAATAATTGGGATATCGCTAGCAATCTCTCTTATCTGATGAAATAGCGCAATGCCTTCATCGCCCGAAGTCATATCACTGGTAAAGTTCATATCTTGAATAACAAGATCAAAGGATTGTTGAGAAAGCTTAGCAAGCCCTTGCGCTGGGGATAACACTGCAGTGCATTTAATATTGGCCAACGTACATAACACACTCAGTGCCGTACCAATATCTGGATTATCGTCGATAACTAAAATCGATTTACTGTTCAACTACTTCTCCTTTCGCATTAGCGATTGCTATTGTCGATCTAAAAACCGAGATAACATTGATGTTCACGTTATCTATACCCAAGCCTGACACCTGTAATTTCAAGCGGCTTGAGTATAAGTTATTGATATATTTTACGGTTATGAACTGCGAGTTACAATGGCCGGTGATACTTGAGCAGCTCTGCGTGCTGGCAACCATACCGCACAAATATTAATAAGCCACACAAAGCACAAACAACCAATAAGCACATCAAATTGTAAAAATGAATCACCAATATTTTGAGCCATAATGTAGGCAAATGTCATTGTTAAACCAAACCCACCCGCTAATCCTATTAACGTTAAAATAGAGTTTTCGACAATAAAATATCGCACCACTGACCACTTTGTCCCGCCTAACGCACGGCGAATACCAATTTGTTTACGGCGTTGAGTAATAAGAAATGAAACTAATCCAGCGATACCAAAACTCGCAATTAACACTAACACTACACTCACCACCAGCAAGATTGCTCCTTGACTTCCACGCCCATCATACATACGTTTTTGAGTCCGCTTTAAGCGCTCGATGCCGTAAATATAACGCCCAGGAATTTTGTAAAGTGCTTCTTGAATTGGGTCAAACAAGCGCGGGCCAGCACCTTTCTCAACACTTATTAAGTAATTAGGATTAGCATTGTGCGCCCAAGTTACCGTTGGTCTTAAAACACTATGATATGACTTGCCACGACCATTTAATCGCTCACCATTCATAAAATTAGAGTAAACACCGATAATTTGAGCTGGATTATTATCCTTACTCAAATACAGTGTTTTACCCAATGCACTTTTTTCACCAAACAGCTCAGTTGCCATATCTTCACTAATCATAACGACCGATGGCGAGTTGACTTCATTATCTTGTCCACGAACAACTTCATTGGCCTGATAAAATCGACCTGCAATAAGTGTTAATCCTAAAACAGCTGGACCATTTTCGTCCATATCAAAAAAGTTAGTGTTATAGCCTTGGGCTTCTTCACCACTGTCTAAATACACTCTTGAAGGACGCCCAGCATCAAAAGGAATTTCTTTATTCGGGGTCACGTCTAGCACGCCTGGGATCTTCTTAATTCGATTAACATCATTGATAATGGCTTGTTCTAAATTAACGGATGGATCAAAAAACTGAGTGCGTACCGAGACAATATTATCGTGATCTAAACCAGATGGCATATTCCACTGTGATAGCGTTTGATTGGTGATTGAAACAGCCAACGTTAACACCGTAACAGTTAACATCACTTGCAGTGAAATCACCATCGATAGAAACTTATTGTGTTTCATGCTCAATAAAATAGGTCTAATTTCCATTTTATTCTCTCCTCTATTGTGATTTTAATTGGCTGGCAGGCGCAATATTTACGATACGCCAAATTGGATATAGCCCGACAATGACGGTACTTATCACTGAAATGACAACGGCTTTAGAAATCATCCACAAATCCAATGAGAATGCATGTCGTAAATTATCAATCGTGACTGAATAATCAGATTGATACACCATCACTCGCATCATGCCTTGTAGCCCCAAATAAGCAAGTGCACAACCAACAATGCCTCCCATCACACCAATGACAATGATTTCTAACAAATATTGATTCATTAACATTGCTTTATTGGCCCCTAATGCCCTTCTTAAGCTCACTTCACTTGTTTTTCGCATAAATTTAGCCAATAAAATACCGATGGCATTGAGCAAGCAAACAATAAAAAACAGTGGTGCGATAAAGCTCAATGGGTCATTACCGCTGCGAAGCTCATTCGCTAACGTCACCATGGTGTGCAGTGAAGTCACAAAATTATTCATTTCGCGCGGGAAACGGCCCAACTCTTTTTGTGAGTTAACATAATTAACTAGGTATGTTTCATAATCCTCCGCACGGGATTCATCATCTATTTGCGCCCATAACCGCACAAAATTACACTCGGAATTAATCAGCCCTTGAATATCATTAGTACGCCAAAAACCACGTTTATCGCGATTTTCAGGCAAACAATCTAATCGTTCATTACGCATAATATTATTCTTAATCGCAAACGAATCTGAGATAAACGCCGTATCATGTCGCGATGTTGAATAACTTTCATCGTAGAATCGACGTTTTATATCCCATGTGTCTAACACCCCAACAACCGTCACTGCATGCTCATTGATACGAAGTTGTTTACCAACACTGTTTTCTCCGCCAAAGAGCAATTCATTACTTTCTTTGGTTAAAACGATAACCGGAGCGCCATCAATATCGCTTTGTGCATCCCAAGGTGCACCGTATAAAAAAGGCACATCAAACATCGAGAAAAATGAGCTATTGGTTACCGTGGTCGCGGAACGAAATGGTCTCACCTCTTGCGATAGTGAATTTAGAATAATGTCACTTTTCCACACCGTTGTGTGCGCTGTTGCCGGAGACTGACCTTGCATCAAGTTAGTAGCGTCGCGATGCGTCAGATAAATCATAAACGGCTGACGCACAATAGGATCTGCGCCTAACTCACGATTATCTGCCTGAATAAAATAAATATCATTGGCTTTGTGTGCCAATGGCATTTTCTGATTGTGATACGCCATCGTCTGAACCGTGATTAATAGCCCAATACCGATACCTATTGCCATAACCATTAGAATGGTTAGATACTTTCGCTGCCTAATACTACGCAGCGCTAATTGGAAATTATATGCAAACATAATAAGCTCCTAGGCGCGTTTAACGAGAACATCTGACGAATCAAGATTGATATCACTGACTTGGCCATCAAAAATTTGAATGTTTCTTCCAGCACGTTTTGCTAGTTGATCATCATGCGTCACCATGATAATGGTCGTTCCTTGCTTGTTGATGTCTTCAAGTAATTCCATCACCGAATGCGCCATCATCGAATCTAGGTTACCCGTTGGCTCATCGGCTAATAAGAATGCAGGTTCACCGGCTATTGCTCGTGCAATGGCGACGCGTTGCTGTTGTCCACCCGATAACTGTGTTGGTAAATGCTGCATACGCGCTGATAAACCGACGGTTTCTAATGCGTGCTCAATACGTTCTTTACGTTCCTTGCGATTGAAGCCACGGTAGCGTAGTGGTACATCAACGTTATCAAACAACGGAAGATCAGGGATCAAATTAAAGCTTTGAAAAACAAATCCAATTTTTTCATTTCTTAATGCCGAAATCTGATTGTCATTCATGCCTTTAACATTAACACCATCAAGAAAGTAATCACCCTCTTCAAAGGTTTCTAATAATCCAGCTAGGTTTAGAAACGTCGTCTTGCCTGAACCTGACGGACCTGTAATAGATACAAATTCACCTTTTTTAATATGCAGATTTACATCGCGTAAGGCATGAGTTTCAATCAGTTCTGTTCTAAATATTTTGCTTATATTTTGCATTTTCAACATGAGGTTCTTCCTAATTTGAGATAAATACGGTGTTATTACCGCTAAACATATCAGTACTTGAAATCACCACACGGTCACCCTCTTGTAACCCTGAGACAATCTCAACTTCACTTAAACTTCTTGCGCCAACGACTATGTCGGTTTTTATTGCATTATTTGCCGTCACTAAATAGGCGATACGTCCGCCGCCCGTTTCAACAAATTGGCCGCGGCGTATTGTCAAAACATTACTGCGCGTTTCAATAAGAACACGTGCATTGATGCGTTGGTTTTGACGTAAACCAGACGGAGAGCCATCAACAAATCGCATGCGTCCAACCACTTGACCATTATTAACTTCAGGAGAAATTGCGGTTAACTCCCCCACATACATTTGATTATTCAACGATATTTCCGTTGGTAATCCCACACCAAGATCGTCCGCATAGTTTTCTGGGATATTGACTTCTACTTCAAAGTCAGACAAATCGACAACGGTTATCAATGGCGCATTAATAGCGACTAAATCTTTTTCGCGAATATTCACTAAACCAATAATGCCATCAAGCGGGGACCGCAAAGTGAGTTCATTAATTTGACGTTGTAAATCATTGACCACAAACTGTTGACGATCCAATTGCAATTGCTTGGTTTTTAATTCAAATGCTAGGGACTCTTTTTCAAGAATGAGTCCTTGTTTAGCATGGGTATAAGCCAATTGCGTTTTCTTTAACTCAGCTTGATTTTGTTCAAATTCTTCGCGGCTTATCACCTGATGTTTCATGCTTTGCTTAGCACGAGACATATTTTTTGATTGAAGCTCAAGATTTACGGCCGCCAATTCAATGGACTGTTGATTATTAAGTAAGGTGGTTTTGTTTTGGATTTGTTGACGTTCAACCGCAAGTTTAAGCTCTTCTAAGCTTGCTTTTTCTTGATCAAGTCGATTGGTCAAGATAGGGCTATCTATTTGTAATAACAGTTGCCCTTCACTCACTCTATCGCCGGCTTTTACATGCAAACTAACATTGCCGGAAGATGGGGAGTAAAGTGTAGGGCTGTTCGCGGCGACTACTTGGCCTTGCACAGCGATGTCACGTTGTAAATCACCACGTGTTACAACGCCATAACGTAGTTGCTCAGACGAAATAGACATATCACTGCTAAACAATTCATTAAATTGTGGCGTAGCAAAGCTAACAACAGCAACGCTCAATAACACAGCAGCGCCAATGTAGACTAAGCGTTTCTTTTGCTTATTTTTAGGTTTTAGAACGACATCTTGTCCCGATGTGTCACGCATAATATTTCCTTTAAAATACCTGTTCAACTTATCTTAATCAGCGATAGCCTGAACAATGTAAAGTGAATTTACGCTAAGACAAACACAAAACGTGCCAATTTTTAAAGTCGTTACAATACAGCAAGTTAAGAGTTTTAAAGGAGTAAAACCAACTGTCCGAACACACGACGAACAGCGGCGAACAGCGATTACTTAGCTAGCGGTAGCAATCATCGCAATATGAGGAATGTCATCTTCTAGGTACATGTCAGAGGCCTTCACAAAACCAAACTGATTGTAAAACTTTTCAAGCGGCTCTTGTGCTGATATTTTTATCGCTGCGTTAGGCCACATTAATTGAGCAAGTTCAACCGACCGTGACATTAGATCATAACCAACGTTTGTGCCTCGACAAGATTTATCAACGATCACTCGGCCAATGCTTGCATAATTATCGTAACTTACACCAGGCGCCAATACACGCGTATAAGCCACTAATTCCTCACCTTTATAACCAAGTACATGATGAGTTTGAGGGACTAAATCTTTACCATCAATTTCTTGGTAATAGCACGTTTGCTCCACCACAAAAACAGCCACTCGTAGCTGCAATAACTGATACAATTGCGCGGTCGTTAATTTTTCGAAAGGTAATACTTGCCAATCGATTGTTTGTGAAGACATAAAAATCCTTATACAAAAGCATGAAAGTCTCGTGAGTAATCTGTGATGCTATTCAAGGATTCATTATTTAATCCTGAGTTTGTCACATTTCCACGACATAAGAGGCTACTATAGCCAACATTGATATTTAAACACACTTTTTGTGTGTGTTGACGTAAAATAATATTTTTTAGTTGTCAAGACAATAACTTACATGCATTATCACGCGTAAAATTAATAATAATTAAAAGCATAGGAAATTTTAAATGAATGTACTTATGGGCATAGTCGGTATTATTACCTTAATCACTATCGCCATTTTAATGTCGGAAAACCGTAAAGCAATTAACATTCGAACTGTTGTTGTTGCCTTTTTGCTGCAAGCAGGATTAGGCGCATTTGTTCTTTACGTACCGGCAGGTCAAAGTGTTCTAGAAGGGATTTCTGGTGCTGTTCAATCTATTATTGATAGCGCCCAAGAGGGATTAAATTTCTTATTCGGCGGTTTGGTCGGACCGAAGATGTTTGAAGTATTCGGTGATGGTGGGTTCGTTTTCGCACTGCGTGTACTTCCAATTATCATATTCTTCTCTTCATTTATTGCTGTACTTTATTACCTTGGTGTCATGCAAAAAGTTATCACCGTGTTAGGTGGGTTATTGCAAAAAGCGATGGGAACGAGCCGAACAGAGTCTTTATCTGCAACCGCCAATGTATTTGTAGGCCAGACAGAAGCACCTTTAGTTGTTCGTCCTTATATTAAGGGAATGACTCGTTCAGAATTATTTGCGGTAATGGTAGGTGGCTTAGCGTCTGTTGCTGGTTCCGTATTAGCGGGATACGCCAGTTTAGGTATCGAACTAAAATATCTTGTAGCGGCATCCTTTATGGCCGCTCCTGGTGGCTTGTTAATGGCAAAACTGATGGTACCAGAAACACAGACGCCAACGAATGCATCAGACGAAGATGAAGAAGGTAACGAAAAACCTGCAAATGTTATTGAAGCCGCGGCCAGTGGTGCAAGTTCAGGGATGCAGTTAGCACTAAACGTTGGTGCGATGTTATTAGCATTTATCGGTTTAATCGCGGTAATGAATGGTTTGGTTGGCTACATTGCATCATTAGCTGGATATGACGGCATCACCATTCAACTCATTTTAGGTTATATATTCTCACCGCTTGCATTTTTAATTGGTGTGCCTTGGCATGAGGCAGTACAAGCAGGTAGCTTTATCGGCCAAAAACTCGTTGTTAATGAGTTCGTTGCTTACATTGATTTTGTCAATATCAAGGACACGTTATCCCCGCATACTCAAGCGATTGTCACCTTTGCACTATGTGGTTTTGCTAACCTGTCTTCAATCGCTATCCTTTTGGGTGGTATTGGCGCGATGGCACCGTCACGACGCACTGAAATTGCAAAACTAGGCTTAAAAGCAGTTGCTGCAGGTAGCTTATCTAACTTAATGAGTGCAACGATTGCGGGTTTATTTTTATCCTTCTAATTTAGTACAACGGCGCTGTATGTAAGCAGCGTCGTCACTCCTATCACCTAATTACTGCCTTCCTGTTAGCCCTTATTTCTCACAAAAAGATTGATTAAATTAACGTTATATAAGATATTGTCTTCTCAATAAAATATGACGTGTAACCATACTGATTAGACGCAATATTTACTTTTTTCATTGTCACTGCAAGCTTTATTAGCGAAAGCCGCTTTAACCACTAAGCTTGTGTGGCCACCTAAAGATATATGGATATATGAGCAAGAATTTAACGAAAGTTAAAATTATCGGCGCCTTCGTTTGTTTTCTGGTGTTATTTTTTGCTATTAACTTCTGGTCTGATATTTCTCAGAAAATTCTCAATCGCCAAAAGAGTTCATTGACGCAAGAACTTACAATAGCCAATGCCATTCAAATTGAAAACTTACTTAATGACGCGATTAATTCTGAAAAAATTATCCAATCAGCGTTAAAAAATAACCCAGAAAACGTATCAGAACTGTCTGCCCTAGCAAATTCAGTCGTTGAGAACTTCCCTGAAATAAACCAAGTTCGTTTATCGCCCAATAATATTACCTCGTACGTATTCCCTGAGCGTTTCAAAAATCAATATCTTGGCAAAGTTATTGTCGCACCTATCAACCGACAAAATCGTGAACTGTCATATACTGCTTTTTTATCGCCGCCGCAGATTATTAATGGCGACTATATTGTAAAAAGTCACACGCCCGTTTCAGTCGAAGAAGCGCATTGGGGCTACATTACCTATCACATTAATCTGTCAACATTGTTCAAAAAGATCCAACTAAATCAACTAGACGCGACTCAATATAGTTACCAAGTAATTCACCAAGGTACCTATAATAAGTCAACGGTATTAGCAGAATCATCAACCCCTTTACATCAAGATTATTATTCTGCGGCGATACGGGTTCCTAATAATGCTTGGTATTTAAAGTTGAGTGCCAATGCAACGACTGACAATCCATTATTCATTATTAATTTAATATTTAGTTTTATGTTGGCGTCAGTTTTCACATTAATTGGATTCTTGGGCATTTCAGAGCCATCGCGTTTACGTAATAGTATGAAGCGTTTACTTGAACGATTCGAGTACCAACAGCTCATCTTAAATCAAGTTCTTGATAACGTTTCCGATGAAGTCTACATTTCTGATCGCAATGGCAAAGTCTATTTAAATAGCAGTAATGCGACTGAAAATTACCACATTCCGTCCAACATTATTTTAGAGAATAATAACCAACGACTCACCGACAACTATCTATACGAAATAGATAGTAAAACACCCATAGTGCAAACTGATCATCCATTTAATCGCGCGTTATTTAATAATGAAACAGTGACTAAACAGGTGATGATTACACCACCAGATCAACCGAGCTATCGATTAGAATTACGAAGCCAACCTATCTTTGACGCGTTGTACAACAAAGTTGGTGCATTGTGTATCGGTCAGCGTCGAGAAGTTGTTCAAGATTCACCAACGCCTAACACAAGTCGCAATGTTATATTGGATATGTTGGCGCACGACAAACCCTTAAAGTCTGTTTTTGAACATATCATCAATGAAACCCAGTCTAGTCTTGACAATGTTCACGCTGCAATTACCCTAATCAATCCTAAAACACAGCAAATTAGCGATGTTATTAGTAAGGATTTGCCTTCATTCTATGTCGACTCGCTGATTGGACTGAATGTCGAAGATCGCGTCATGTCTAATTGCAGCGCCATTTATCATGATAAGCTGACCATTGTTGAAGATATTGAAGTACACCCATTTTGGGTGGACTATAAAGAACTAGCACGCCAAGCTAAATTCCGCTCATGTTGGTCTCAGCCAATACACGATACCAATAACAACGTACTCGGCACATTAGATATATACAGCGCTAATGTAAACCAGACCGCACCCGCAGATATTATGGTGCTCAAAGAAGCGGCAATATTATGTTCACTCACCCTAGAGCGCCATCGTGATAGTCATCGTCTACAAAAGATGTCTCTTGCGGTACAGCACAGTAGCAATGCCGTGATTATTACCGATGACGCGGGTATTATTGAATATATCAATCCTCATTACACCAAGGTCAGTGGCTATGCGCCAATCGAGAAACTAGGCACTTTAATTCCTATATTTGATCATAATGTCACTCCTAGTCACATTGTTAATGACATTAATCAGCATTTATCGGTTAATAATAAATGGCAAGGAGAGCTTAAGGGGCAAACTAAAAAACGAGGTGATTATTGGGCAATGGTGAGTGTGACGCCTATTTTGTCAGAAGACAGAAAGATTAATCATTTAGTGTTTGTACTTGAAGATATCACTCAAATTAATCAAAACGTTAATCGAATTGATTATCACAATTCACATGATCCCCTCACCAACTTATACAACCGTCAAGCGTTTGATCATCGTTTGCAGTTTTTGTTTACACGTGCGCAAGAAGATATTCGAACACACAGCCTTTGCGCCATTAATATCGACCAATATAACTACCTAGATCAACAATACGGTTATCAAGCGAGTGACGAATTACTGCGCCAAGTGAGTCAAATTCTCAGCCAACAATTACGCCGTAGAGATACCCTAGCCCGTTTAGGTAGCGATCAATTTGTAGTCTTAATGGAAGATTGCGATAGCGCCAGTGCGATGGGGACAGCTAAAGAGCTGACTGCACGTATGAATGGATTTAAATTTGATTGGGCTAACCAAACCTTTGATATTTCATTAAGCGTGGGTATTAGTGAGGTAACCAGTCAAAGTGAATCCCCAGTACAGGTTTGTCGCCAAGCTGATATGGCGTGTAATAAAGTCAAAACACTGCCAAAACAAACCGTACTTATTTATCAAGAAAGCGGCGACGACATGCCTTTAAGTGGCGATATGTTTTGGGCAGAGCAAATAAAAATCGCATTAAATGAACAACAGTTTTTACTTTATGTTCAGCCTATCGTTGCCATCAACCAAACTGTTTCACAGCGCTTTGAAGTCTTATTGCGCCTGCGAGACAGTAAAGGAAATTTAGTTAATCCAGATATATTTTTGCCCGCTGCTGCTCGATATAACTTGAGCCTATCCATTGATAAATGGGTGATAGAGCAAACTTTAGTGTGGTGTCAAAGTAACCGCGATATGATGAATGATATTGAAAAAATATCTATTAACCTAAGCGCTGATGCATTGACCGATGAATCTTTTACTTACTATCTCATTGAGCTTTCGGCCCTTCACCCTGATCTATTTAAGCAGCTAATGTTTGAATTTAGTGAATATCATTTACTGAGTAACTTGGCGCATAGCAAGCGATTTATAGAAGCGCTATCGCATACAGGTTGTGAGTTTATTATTGATAACTTTGGGCGAGGCCTATCTTCCTTTACTCATTTACGAGAATTAGCAATCAGTAACATTAAGATTGATGGTCAATTAATCAAATCTCTAATCAATGATCCAATCGCTGGCGCAACACTGCAATCAATCTTACATTTAAGTGAGGCATTAGCTATTGATATTGTTGCCACAAACGTTGAGAATGATGACATTGCAAATAAGCTGCGAGACTATAATATTAACTACGCACAAGGCTATTTGCTTGGAGAGCCCTTCCTACTGACAACCATGAGAAAATAACAATATGTCAAAATTCCTCGCTGTAATCGCCATCGCATTTTTAGTAAGTGCCTGTGCAAGCCAGTCATCGACTGCCAATGATACAACGTCAATTAGCAATGACTGTCAAAAAATGGCCCAAAAGATTAAATCATCAAATACCGCCAGCACAACCAAATCAACACTCACTGCCTATTACAATAAACATTGCAAGTAATAGTCTCCTAAGTGAATCAATTTAACGCCAAACAATGGGTTCTCAATGCTTTATGGCTTGTTACTGCCATATTACTAATCATTGGGTTAACCCAGCCGATGTTTACCTTTACCCATTTCTATTTTTTCGATGACACGTTTTCTCTCGTCGACGCTATTTTTCATTTGGCTGCACAAGGTGAGTACATTCTCTTTGGGCTATTGTTTTTATTTAGTTTAGTCATGCCTGTCGTAAAAATGCTTATGCTGCTCTATAGCGTTAATGCAGGGCAATTACTTACCAATACACAGCGCATGCGACTGGATAAAATTGCAAAATTAGGTAAATGGTCAATGCTTGATGTTTATGTCATCGCAATCCTCGCCGTGACAATCAAACTTAGCCTTATCGCGTCTGTGACCATTCATTATGGTCTTGTAGCGTTTGCACTATCAGTGACGTTAAGCATGGCGTTACCATGGATGATAGCGGCCCTTTATCACGTAAAAGCAACGTTAGTTATCGATGACTCAAAAGCTATCATTTGGAAGAGTGAGTGCGCATTACAAGCGAATAGTGATGTGGTGAATGCGCTGCAAATAGGTCAATCTGTTGTTATCAGTCATCAACACAATAATAATCCACTAATAGATGTCTATGACGAGCATAGCCTGTGGCAAATTAAAGCCCAAACAACCCAAGTAAATAACGGCTTACAACTACACCCTATTGCAAGCCGCCATCACTAATTTAGCCCTTTTAGGTCGCGTCAGTTTGATTCTCAGGCAGTGCCTGTGCAAAAGCAGGGATTGCTAAACAACGCTGCTCAATCGCAGAAATTGTCGGATATTTATCAAGCGACAACCCAAATCGATGTGCGTTATATAGCTGAGGAATTAGGCAAACATCCACAAGACTAAGTTCATTGCCAACACAATATTGTCCAGCACACTTTGCTAGTTTTTTCTCAAGCGCATTAAAGCCTGTCGCCATCCAGTGACGCATCCATTGTGCTTTATCATCCGCCTCAAACGATGCTATATCGCCCAAATGCTGGATGACTCTAAGATTATTAAGGGGATGAATATCACAACAGATATCTTGCGCTAATGCTCTGATGTGAGCGCGCTTCACAGGATTATCCCCCGTTAGTTTACCTTCACCAAAAACCTCGTCCAAATACTCCATAATTGCCATTGATTGACTAATAACAACGGGATCGTATCGCGTATTATCTTCTAACGTTGGCACTAAGTGACTCGGGTTTAGCGCGTCATACTCAACACTGTGTTGTTCACCACCGTTTTTCACTAAATGAACACTTTTATGTTCATGGGTCAGTGCAAGTAAATTTAAAACGATACGTACTCGATACGCGGCACTTGAGCGCCAATAGCCATGCAAAATCAACATAAATTAGGAGTCCTTGTTGTTCAAAGTGTTTTTATTAATGCCAAAGTCACGCAATTTATTAGCGATTGCCGTATGTGACACGCCAAGTTTTTTAGCGAGTAAGCGAGTACTCGGATAAGCAGGATAGAGACGTTTTAAAAGGTTAGCTTCAAATTGTTTGGTTGCTTGATCCAGCGTACCTTCAAATTCACAATCGAAATAACCAAAATCTTTGCTATACGAGGGTAATTCAAGCTCTGCGACATCAACTTCTAGTGTGTCTAGCGATTGACTCACCCCGCGATAAATGGCGTTCTTTAACTGCCGAATATTACCTGGCCAACTATAATCTTGAATGTATTTTTTAGCCTCTATTGATAAGCGCTGCGCATTGCTATTAAGTTTGAGCGCGTAATAGGCCAAGAAGGTTTCTGCTAGTGGAATAATATCCTGCTTACGCTGGAGCAGCGGCAATAGGTTTATCGATAGCACATTAATTCTATAATAGAGATCTTCTCTAAACTTGCCCGTTTGAATCAACTGACTCAAATCTTGCTGTGAGGCACATATAATTCGAATATCGACTGACACCTCTTCGCTACCACCAACGCGTCTGAATTTATTCGATTCAATTAAGCGCACTAATTTAACTTGCATTAACGGGGTCATCTCAGCAATTTCATCAAAGAATAACGTCCCGCCTTGCGCTTGTTCAATTAAGCCTTGTTTTCCTTCTAGTCGCTTAGTCACCGAATTTGGCGCATAACCGAATAATTCAGATTCTGCCACCTCATCTGGAATTGCAGCACAATTGATGGCAATAAATGGCTTATCTCGACGATGGCTATGTTCATGACACGCACGAGCCAGTACTTCTTTTCCCGTACCCGTATCACCGCTAATGAGTAATGGCGCTTCTAAAACTGCGTGTTGTTTGGCAATATCAATCACATCTTTCATGGCTGGCGAAAACGCCAATACGTTAGAAAAACTATTTTCTGGCGTTGATTTTAATGCGTTATATTGTTTGTCGATACGCTGCGATGACTTTAATAAGATGACTGCCCCGGTTAAAATTTTCTTATCATCAACATCAGGTAAATAGACCGGAATTATTTCAGCCAGATATTCGATGCGTTCTACGCTCACACGTGCAGCTCGCGGGTTAACATCTGAGCTGCCAAGCCATTTAGTAAATGAAAAACCGGTTACCCAGTTATTAAGCGGTTGCATGGCGCTGCTAGATTCATCTTCGTTGAGCAGTTTAAGCGCCGCATCATTTGAACGAGTAATATGCCCTTTTAAATCAATTGAGATAATAGGATCTGGTAGGTTTTTAAGTAATGTTAACAATCCATAATGTTCTTGCTCAGAAGGCATATGGGAGACACTACGTACATCATTAACACCGTCAATTTTACGAATAGACTGCATCAACTTTTGAAAGTCAGAGAATTCTATTTCTGGAAAATGGACATAAACTCGACCAGTCTGATCGGCATCAATACCACGTAGATTAAGATTAAAGCTCGCTAGTAGCCCCAAGATTTCTTGAGCAATACCTAAGCGGTTTTCACAAAGCACTTCTAAACGCACGACATATTCTTCTATCAATCAAATAATCGAAAGTGTAAACCTTTCTTTACTGCCGATGCAAGAGCAATCACGATTTGTTACAAAGTTAACGGGGATAAATATAGAAAAGAAACAATGGCTAGTAATGAATTACTAGCCATTGTGATTGAGATTAGAGATTCATCTCTTCTTGGTCTTCACCTTCTTTCTCAACCTCAACAGGCATGAGATCTTCTTTAGTAATGCCTAGTGATAAGGCCACTGAAGAAGCAACGTAGATAGATGAATAAGTACCAATAAATACACCAAATAGTAATGCGGTAGCAAAACCATGAATTAATGCGCCGCCTTTAAAGAACAGTGCAAATAATACAATGATGGTCGTTAATGACGTAATTAACGTTCGGCTCATCGTTTGCGTCAATGAAATATCAATGACTTCACTTGGCAAGCCGGTACGCAATTTTCTGAAGTTTTCACGAATACGATCCGATACAACAATGGTATCGTTTAATGAATAACCAATAACCGCTAGAATCGCCGCTAGAACCGTTAGATCAAACTCTAACTGCAATAACGAGAATAAACCGATGGTTAAGAAAACATCATGCGCTAAGGCGGTTACAGCGCCTAAAGCAAAACGCCATTCAAAACGCAGTGCCACGTAAATCATGATACAAATCAGCGCAGCTAGCATCGCTAGTCCGCCCTTCTCTGCTAATTCATCACCAACTTTAGGACCAACAAACTCGATACGGCGCATCTTGACGTCTTGCTCAGACTTAGCATTAAGTAATTCTAATACTTGGCTGCCAATGGTTTCTGCTTTAACGTCCTGGCGCGGCGCTAAACGAATCAATACGTCACGCGGGCTACCAAAACGCTGCACAATCGCATCGTCAAAACCATTATCTTTCAAAATACCGCGTACATCTTTTAAATTAGCTTCTTGACTAAAGCCAACTTCAATAACGGTACCGCCGGTAAAATCAAGGCCCAGATTTAATCCCTTACTTGACACCAACCCAACACTTGCAATCATTAACACTGCAGAAAAAACCATGGCGAGCTTTCGCCATTTCATAAAGCTGATAGTGCTTACATTTTTAAGTATTTGAAACATTATCTACCACCTATATAGAAAGTTTATCAACGCGCTTACCACCAACCCACAGGTTGACAATGGCACGAGTAACTACCACAGCGGTAAATACCGACGTGATAATACCGATTGATAATGTAATCGCGAAGCCTTTAATTGGACCAGCACCGAATGAGAATAGAATGATCGCTGCAATCAACGTTGTGATATTGGCATCAAAAATCGTTGAGAATGCACTATCATAACCATGATGAATTGCTTGCTGTACGCTTCGTCCAGCACGAATTTCTTCACGGATACGTTCAAATATTAATACATTAGCATCAACCGCCATACCAACGGTTAATACGATACCGGCCATACCTGGTAAGGTTAACGCGACATCTGGGATCATTGACATAACACCGATGATTAATACCACGTTAGCGCCAAGAGCGACATTTGACACTAAACCAAAACCGCGATAGTAAACCAACATGAATAACAGTACGCCAGCTAAACCTAACACGATCGCCGTTGCACCTAATTCAATATTCTCTTTACCAAGACTTGGTCCTACAGTACGTTCTTCAACAATCTGAATCGGTGCACGTAACGCACCTGCTCGTAATAATTGTGACAATGAACGTGCTTCTTGTGGATTATCTAAACCAGTAATACGGAAATTCTTGCCCAGTTGGGTACTAATGTTTGCAACACTAATAACCTCTTCAACTTTCTTTAGAATTTGTTTTCCTTCACCATCAACTTTACCAGTAGGTTTGTATTCAATAAATACCGTTGCCATTGGGTTGTTGATATTGTTCTTAGAAAATTCAGACATTTTATTACCGCCTTGAGCATCAAGTTTGATACTAACTTGCGGCATGCCATTTTCGTCAAAGCCAGACTGTGCACCAGTGATACGCTCACCACGTAAAATAACCTTTTTCTTAAGCACCACAGTACCACCTTCGCGGCGCTGGTATAACTTTGAATCGGCTGGCACGTTATTTGGCGATGCTTGAGGGTCAACAAGTCTAAACTGTAACGTAGCAGTAGCCCCTAACAGTTCTTTTGCTTTTGCAGTATCTTGTACGCCTGGTAACTGAACAACAATACGATCTTCACCTTGACGTTGAACATCAGGTTCAGCAACACCTAGCTCATTAACACGAGAACGGATGATGGTGATATTTTGTTCAACAGCTTCCAATTTAGTTTGACGTAAAAGCTCAGGGCTCATACTCGCACGAAGCGCTAATGGATCAGACTTAAGCTGTTTAAAACTCGTTGTACGATAATTTGTTTCTAACAAAGTAAGCGCTTTATCCAATGCTTCTTCATTACGAAATTTAAGATCAACGCCATCGTTACCCATGCGAACGCTGCGGTAACGTATACGCTCTTTACGCAAATCTGTTTTAAAGTCCAACACCATTTGTTCATGGGTTGTTTTCATCAAATCACGCATATCCACTTCCATTAAGAAGTAAATACCACCACGTAAATCTAGACCAAGATTTAACGGTGATGCACCAAAGGCAGACAACCAAGCAGGCGTTGTTTGTGCCATGTTAAGTGCCACAGTGTATTGATCACCTAATAATTGAGTGGCAATTTCACGTGCTTTTGTTTGTGAATCTAAATCGTTTAATCGAATTAACGCCTGACCGCCATCAAGTGACGCAGACTTTATTTCCAATTGCGAATCTAACTTGCTTTTAATACGTTCAAAGGTCTTAAGCTGTACATCACGACCCTTAATGCCCGATATCTGCAATGCAGGATCAGGCGCATACAAGTTAGGCGCCGCATATAGAAAACCAATGATTACGGTTAACGTAATCAATAATGTTTTCCATAGTGGATACCTATTTAACATGGGACTTCCTTAGTCTATAGCGACTTCATTGTGCCTTTAGGCAATACAGCCGACACGTAGTCTTTCTTCACTGTAATGTGCAAATCAGTACTGATTTCAATTTGAATGTAATCATTGTCTTCGCTGATTTTTGCGATTTTACCAATGATGCCGCCATTCGTAAGAATCTCATCACCCTTATTCATCGAAGACATTAAGCTTTTATGCTCTTTTACACGCTTAGCTTGTGGACGATAGATAATAAAATAAAACACCAAACCAAATACAGCTAACATAATTAAACTGCCGTATTCGCCACCTGGTGCTACGCTAGCCGCTGCATGTGCATTAGAAATAAACATTACTTCCCCTTTGTTTTTATAATTAAACGATTAAAAATTTTGACCCTACCCTATCATAAATATCACAGGATTTTGTCGATAAATTAAGGCATTAGAAATCTAACGCCGGAACCTCTTTACCTTGACGAGCGTAAAACTCGTTAACGTATTCTTCTAAACGATTTTCATCAATCGCATCACGTAACTCTTGCATAACACGTTGATAGAAACGCAAATTGTGAATAGTATTTAAACGTGCGCCTAAAATCTCATTACATTTGTCTAAATGATGAAGGTAGCCACGTGTATAATTTTTACAGGTATAACAATCACACTCACTATCAAGCGGTGATGTATCCATCTTATGTTTAGCATTGCGAATTTTAACAATTTCAAACGTTGTAAATAGATGCCCATTACGTGCATTACGTGTTGGCATTACACAATCGAACATGTCTACGCCACGACGAACACCTTCCACTAAATCTTCAGGTTTACCAACACCCATTAAATAGCGCGGTTTATCAGTCGGTAGTTTTGGTAAAACATGACGCAAAATACGGTGCATATCTTCTTTAGGCTCACCAACAGCCAAACCGCCGACAGCATAACCATCAAAACCGATGTTAGTAAGGCCTTCTAATGACACATCACGTAAATCTTCGTAAACACCACCCTGTACAATGCCAAACAATGCATTAGGGTTTTTCAAATCATCAAACTTATCACGAGAGCGTTTTGCCCAGCGTAATGACATTTCCATCGATTGTTTAGCTTCTTCCCAGCTCGCTGGATAAGGCGTACATTCGTCAAAAATCATTACAACGTCTGAGTTTAAATCGTACTGAATTTCCATTGACACTTCGGCATCCATGAAAATTTTGTCACCATTAACCGGCGAATTAAAGGTAACGCCTGCTTCGGTAATTTTTCGCATTTTACCTAAGCTAAACACCTGAAAACCACCAGAATCAGTCAAAATAGGACCATTCCAATTCATAAATTGATGTAAACCACCATGCTCACGCATGACTTCAGTACCTGGGCGTAACCAAAGGTGGAAAGTGTTGCCTAATAAAATTTCAGCACCGCTCTCGCCCACTTCTTCGGGTGTCATACCTTTTACAGTGCCATATGTGCCAACAGGCATAAACGCAGGTGTTTCAACCGACCCTTTTTCAAACTGCAATTGACCGCGACGTGCGCGGCCATCAGTATTTTTTAATTCAAATTTCATGATAATTCCTGCCAGATAAACAGTCTGACTCAGTCTTGTTAATAAATATGTGTGGACGGCAACTGCAAATTTCAAGCAATTGCAGCTACTGTTTTTATAAAATAGTAATAAAGTTAGTAATTACTGCGGCGATTTCTCAATAAACATCGCATCTCCATAGCTGAAGAATCGATATTCCTTTTCTATCGCATGTTGGTAGGCATTCATTACATGCTCAAAACCTGCAAACGCGCTAATAAGCATGATTAATGTTGATTCTGGAAGATGAAAGTTAGTTACCATGGCATCAACCACTTTAAATTTGTACCCTGGATAGATAAAAATATCACTGTCACCATAAAACGGCGCCATTGTTTCACCCGATTCAAGCGCTTTATTGGCGGCACTTTCAAGTGAACGCATCGAAGTTGTACCCACAGTAATAACACGCTTACCAGCCGCTTTTGTTGCTTTTATTAGCTCACTAACGTCTGCTGAAACTTCAATGTACTCTTTATGCATGACATGCTCATCAACCGTTTCTACCTTAACAGGTTGAAAGGTTCCAGCGCCAACATGAAGGGTAACAAAGCCAATATTCACACCCTTTGCTTTGAGCTTATTTAAAATTTCATCATCAAAATGTAAGCCAGCCGTTGGCGCAGCAACAGCGCCAGGATTCTTATTGTAAACCGTTTGATAACGTTCTTTATCACTATCTTCATCAGGGCGGTCAATGTACGGTGGCAACGGCATATGCCCAACATTTTCCAAAATATCGAGCACACTACGCGTGTCTTCAAAGCGCAATTCAAATAACGCATCATGGCGAGCAACCATGGTTACTTTGATGTCACCATCTAAAATAATAGTCGAACCTGGCTTAGGTGATTTAGAGCAGCGAACATGTGCTAAAACAGAGTGTTCATCAAGCATACGCTCAACTAAGACTTCAAGTTTACCACCACTTTCTTTTTGGCCAAAAACACGCGCAGGAATAACGCGCGTGTCGTTAAAGATCATGAGATCTCCTTCATTAACTTTATCAAGCACATCAACAAACTGACCGTCTGTTAAGGCGCCATCCGACCCATCTAAACCTAGAAGACGACTTGCAGTACGTTCTGGCTGTGGATATCGGGCAATCAAATGAGGAGGTAAATCAAAAGAAAACTGGGATACTTTCATGGGTATTATTCGTAAAAAACTTAATGCGGCGCTAGTCTATTATTGCGCTGAGTAATTAGCAAGTTTGTCGTGATTTTAATCGCTAAAACTCGGGTAAACTCAAAGAATTTAACCGCAATGACATAATGTATTAATCGTCGACCAATTAGAAGCGATTAACAGACCTAAGATATTCCAACTACCAATAAATATATCGGTAGCATCGTATGCATGAGAAGTTAATTATCTGGATTGGTATAACTATTTTCCGTGGAGAGAGACAAGAAGCTCAGCTTCACCGCGCGGCAACTCACATTCGCGGATAATATCATCGACACTTGCGCCCAATTCGACCATCTTCATGGCATGCCCATAGAGTTTGGACTGCGGATCTGAATTTACTTGAGATAACTGTTCTTGACGTTCCATCGCTTGAGCCAATTTGCCTTCGACGTCCTGAACTCGACTACCAACCCCTAAAGTACCGGTTCGTAATTCGTGGATTTGTGCTTTAACTGATGAAATTTGACGCTGTTGTTCATGAAACAACAACTTTAGCGCGCTAATTTGGCGTTGACGTTTATTAATCGCTAACCATAAGCCAACAATTGCTAGCAATAGCACAGCAGGCACAATCCATAAAAATAACTCGTTCATGTATAAACCTGCTGCTAACAAATCGACAAACTTAGAATGACGCTATGTCATCCCACTCTTCATCACTTAATAGTTTATCTAAATCTACTAAAATAAGTAGCTCACTTTCACGATTACAAACGCCTTTAATAAACTTAGCACTTTCGTCAGTACCAACATTGGGTGCCAGTTCAATTTCAGAGGCTTTCATATAAACTACTTCAGCAACGCTATCAACTAAGATCCCAATCACTTGCTTGTCTGACTCTATGATCACGACACGCGTATTATCGGTAATGTCTGATGGTGGCAAACCAAAACGTGACCGAGTATCAATAACGGTAACAACACTACCACGGAGATTGATAATACCTAATACGTACGAAGGTGCGCCAGGAACAGGTGCAATATCACTGTAACGTAATACTTCTTGTACTTGCATTACATTAACGCCGTATGTTTCATTCTCTAGCTTGAATGTAACCCATTGCAGCATTTCGTCATTATCGACTGAATTTACTGACATTTCTGTTTCTGCATTCATTTTAATTTCCTCTATTACAGCGAGCCGTTACTTCGTCTCATTGTTCTCAAATAATTCGATTAAGGCATCGACGGCTAATAAGCCACACATCCGGTGTTTTACTGTTCCTGCGAGCCATGGACTACGAGTCACATCGGTTCGCCATTTTATTTCATCGTGCGATAACGTGGTGCTATCAATAAGTCTATTACACTCTAAGCCCCAATTACTATCACCTATTACAATAATATACTGATAATTTGGTGAATATTCTAGTGACGTCCCATATTTTTCAGGCATCAAGTAACGTGCAGTATCGATAACATTAAGCTGCTCATCGCGCTCAATTTGAACGCCGCTAAACCAATTTGGTTTACCAATTAATTTAGTCAGAGATTTTCTGCGATAAATGCCTTTAAGTTTTACTAACGGAACTGAAAAAGTCTGCCCCATGACTTCAAAAAATAGTGCAGGAAAACCTTCTTCTAGTTCATTCATTGCTGTATTGACGTGCAATGGTCCCGTAGCAGGGAGAGTTGTTTGCTCTGAAGCGCTTTCAACATCCGGTTTTTCCGGCTCAATAACCTCTTCTATAATAGGTGCCGACTCTGCAATGACTGACTTTACATCAATCTCATCAATTACAGAGGGCTCTTCAATAACTTCGGCGTCTGGTTCAGGAGAGATTTCATTCAATAGTGAAGGATCTATCAATTCAGGAGCAACATCGATTTGCGGTGCGACATCACCAACTTTCTCTAACAACTTTGCCAGTGGTTGAGATTCAACAGCGCTATTCTTAGGTTCATCTAACAGCACATCAAAGAAATCTTTGACAGCTTGCGAGGAACGGCTTTCCATTAATTTTTTTTCGTCCAAAGCTCTATTACCGGTGTAATCTTCTTCTAAGAGTGAATCTAATAACAATCCATATGCAACAACACCTCTGCTTCGCGGCGCAAATTGTGGCAATGGTAAATGACGTTCACTCGCATCTCTAAATTTTGTATCGACGGGAATGACCTTATCCCAAACTCGATGTTCAAATGTTTCTTTCATAGTTTCTAACGACTGCGCACTCGCCTTTGTTCGGCGATCATACATAGTAGGCACAATTATATAATTATACGGCGTTTTATTAGAACGTTGCATGATGAGTAAGGTTTTCACCATGCGCTCCAGCCCTTTAAAGGCTAGATATTCCGTTTGCACTGGCACAATGACTTTGCTACTACATGCCAATGCATTCACCATAAGCACGCCAAGTACTGGAGAGCAATCAACAATCACATGATCATAATCAGCCGTAACACCAGCCAAAATACGCTTAAGTATTAGACCCATCCCTTCTTTGTGGCCTAATTCACGATCTAGGGTTGCAAGCGCCATTGATGAGGGAATTAAATCTATTTCTTCAACATTGGTTTTTTGAATCACGCGCTGCGTTAATCGGTCGATAAATTTATCTGGGCAAGTAAACAAATCGTACAGTGAATATTCTAACTCATCACAATCGACACCTAATGAAAAACCCATTGAAGAATGGGGATCGATATCAACCAACAATACACGTTTTTTACGACGCGCTAAAATTCCCGCTAAGGTTAAAGCGGTTGTCGTTTTACCCACGCCACCTTTTTGGTTAGCAATGCTCCAAACTTTCACACGTTACTCCTGTTTACGGGTGGTGATTCGTAATCCACCATTTGGCAATTCAATAACTTGTATCTCTTTGCTATCTTCAATAGGCCCAACGTCTTTAAGTGGCAGAGCCTCAGCCACATCTTGCGTAACAGGTCGTGGTTTTACCCAGCCAAATTTACTAATCGCGATTACCACTCGTCTGTTTTGAGCACGAGTTTGCGCGTTACTATTGTCTACCTTTGGACGATATTGCCCATAGGCTTCGATCGCTAAGCGTTCAGGTTCAATGTCAAGTTGCTGTAATTCTTGAACAATTGCACTAGCTCGTGCTGATGATAGCTGCCAATTAGATTGAAATTGTTCATTACTAATCGATTGATCATCCGTATACCCACGCACATGTACATAGTTATTTGCTGGTGCAATGGTTCCAATTACTTGCTTTAAAACAGCCTTAGTTGCACTACGAGTCACTGCACTACCACTATCAAAAAGCAGTCCACTACGAAACTCAATCGTTAGCCAGTTATCATCTTGCTCTATCTGGGCGTAACCTTTTTCGACGACCTCAAGAAGGTCCTGTGCCAATTTTTCTTTCATTGATGAAAACGGGGTACCCAGCTGTTTCACATCTGGATTCACCAACTGGCTGTCACCCGGCACAGGTTCGGTTCCAACCTCATCCAACAGGCCTTTATTGAAATCTTTAAGTTCTGATAATTTATCGCCTGATGTCAACGGCGTATCACTACTGTTTTGCTCAACCTTTCCTAATCCACCCTGCTCTTTTTTACCGGCTAAGTGAAAAATCTCTCCTAAGCTATTTGATAAAATGGCATGTTTTTCTTCTTTGATTAAAGCAAACGCGTAAAGCACAACAAATAATGCAAATAATAAGGTCATATAATCGGCGTATGAAACTAGCCATCGCTCTAGATGGCTATCTTCTTGCACTACATTCTGTGCTCGTCGACTATTGAGCATAGGCGACCTTATAGGCATCTAAACGACGACTGATATGTTGAGGATTTTCACCTCGGTGAATCATTAACGTACCCTCAAGCACCATTTCGTAATACAGCGTGTTTTGAAAAATAATATGACGTAATTTGTAATGAATAGGTAGGTAAATAAGGTTAGCGAATCCCACACCATAAATCGTTGCAACAAACGCCGTTGCAATACCGCCCCCTAACGCATCAGGTTGATCAAGATATTGCATCGATTGAATCAGACCTAAGACAGCGCCTAAGATTCCAAGTGTTGGGCTATATCCCCCCATTGACTCATACACCTTGGCACTATGACCAAATTCATCCCGCTGGAAATAAATTTGAGTTTCCATCGTTTCTTGCAACACTTCAGGCGAAGAGCCGTCAATCAACATCATTAAACATTGGCGAACAATAGGGTCTTCTTCTTGCTCTAACTGATTTTCTAATGGTAAAAATCCGTCACTTCGTGAGATATTACACCACTTAACTAACGTATCTATCCGCGTTTGAATATCAAATCGTGGCGGAAACAAGACCCATTTAAGCAATATAAAACTACGTGTAAAAATGTGCCACGGTGTCTGAATCATTACAGCCGCAAGCGTTCCGACTACAACAATTAGCAGCGCAGGGCCGTTATATAAGGCGATTAACGAGCCGCCCTCGAGTACTTGACCACCGATAATTGCGACCAGCGCTAATAAAAGACCAAATAGACTCAGTCTATCCATGAGTCATCTCTTTAACGATAGATTCACCAATAACATCAATTGGCATCACTTTATCGGTTAATCCCGCTTTTTTTACCGCTTGTGGCATTCCATAAACAACGGATGTCGCTTCATCTTGAGCCCACACGGTTGCACCGCGTGTCTTTAACATTTTAGCACCGTCACAACCATCTGCGCCCATACCCGTTAACACGACGGTTAATGTATTTCCGTCATTAAATTTCGACACTGTTGCAAAAGTGACATCTGCACAAGGCTTATAATTCAAATCACTCGGGCCAGGCACAACTTTAAGTCTGTTGCCTCGTTCAAGTAACATTTGCATGCCACCGGGTGCCAGATAAGCTTGCCCAGGACGAATGACATCACCATTTTTAGCTTCTTGGACACCAATATTACAAAGTCGATTTAAACGCTCAGCAAAGGCACCGGTAAATGCAGCAGGCATATGCTGTACAAGTAAGATAGGGTACGGAAAGTTAGCAGGGAGTTTACTAAGTACAGACTGTAATGCAACAGGGCCGCCGGTAGACGATGCAATAGCAAGTAAGGAATATTTTTTACCACTAGCACTACTAACGCCAGAAGCTCGAACAGGTGTAGTACGCTCGGGAACAGCAGTAGCTCGTTTGATAACTTGAGTTTGATTAGCTAGCGGCGCGCCGCGAGATCGACTTGCGGTCGTTGCGGTATTACGATCTAATCTACGAGAAGAGGAAGGCGCAGTAGATGTTGTTGTAAATGATGCGCGTCTTGCAACACTACGCCCGCCTAACGCTTTAATTGCAGTTGTAATTCGCTCTGTCGCAACCTTTCCTGACCCTGCTATCTCTTCAAATTTCTTAGGTAAGAAATCTGCGGCACCAGCGTCTAATGCATCAAGGGTCGCTTTAGCGCCTTCATGAGTCAACGATGAAAACATCAAAATAGGCATCGCCTGCTTTGCCATAATTTCGCGCGTTGCATCAATGCCATTCTTGATGGGCATTTCGATGTCCATCATTACAACGTCTGGTTTTAATGACAGTGCTTTTTCAACACCTTCTTGACCATTTTTTGCATAATCAATGACTTCCATCCCTTGCGCTTTCGTGATGATATCACCAATACAACGTCTAAAAAAATGAGAGTCATCAACAATTAATACCTTAATACTCATTTAAGGTAATTCCTCCTACCAAGGGCACTTGCTTTCTACTTAAGCGTATCGCTTAAGTAGATTTCCAATATCGACAATCAATGCAATGCTACCATCACTGGTAATAGTTGCCCCAGATATGCCTGGTGTACCGTGTAATAATGCGCCTAATGGCTTAATAACAACTTCTTCTTGGCCAATGAGTCCATCGACAACAAAACCAACAGTTTGCGGTCCTATTTGCACAATAACAACATGACCTTCAGTGCGATCTTTACCCGGAATGTAATCTTTACTGAGCCATTCATCTAAATAAAATAATGGAATGGCGCGATTGCGCACTGAAATTGTTTTACGTCCATCGACGATATTTGTTTTAGTTAAATCAAGATTAAAAATTTCATTAACCGCAGCCAATGGCAACGCAAAGATCTGTTGGCCTAGCTGAACCATTAACGTCGGCATGATTGCGAGTGTTAACGGTACGGTAATATTAAGCACCGTACCAACGCCCTTTTCTGACGAAATTTTCACCGTACCGTTAAGTTGAGTAATCTTAGTTTTAACAACGTCCATGCCTACACCACGACCTGAAATATCAGATATCTCAGTCTTAGTAGAGAAGCCTGGCGCAAAAATTAATTCATAAGCATCCTCGTCGCTCATTCGCGCCGCAGTTTCTTCATCAAGAACACCGCGAGAAATGGCGATACTTTTAAGTTTATCAGCATCCATACCGGCACCGTCGTCTTTAATAGACAACAGAATATGATCGCCCTCTTGCGACGCTGACAAAATAACAGTTCCGTTACGAGGTTTACCTGCTGCTTCTCGGTCATCAGGCATTTCAATACCGTGATCAACTGAGTTACGTACTAAATGCACCAATGGGTCTGCGAGGGCCTCTACCAAATTCTTATCTAAATCGGTATCTTCACCTTCCATTGTTAACGTGATGTCTTTTTTAAGGCTTCGAGCCATATCACGAACAACACGTGGGAATCGACCAAATACTTTCTTGATTGGCTGCATTCGCGTTTTCATTACAGAGCCTTGAAGATCAGCTGTAACATTGTCTAAATTAGCAACCGCCTTAGACATTTCTTCATCGCCACTAGTTAGTCCTAAACTAACTAATCGGTTACGAACTAATACGAGTTCACCGACCATATTCATAATATCGTCAAGGCGCGCTGTATCAACACGAACAGTTGTTTCGGCTTGCGCAGCCGGTGCGGCAGCTTTCTTAGAAGATGCAGCTTTATTAGCTTCGTTGGCTTTTGCTGGAACCGCAGCTGCTTTTTTAGGTGCAGCTTTAGGTGTCGATACTTTATTTTTTACTGGTGGGGCTTTCTTTGCCTCAGGAGCAGGCTTTGCGCTGTCTCTTATACACATCTGACGCTGCCGACGAAGAGGATAGTGTAGATCT
>CAJXRU010000036.1 GCA_913060565.1 uncultured Gammaproteobacteria bacterium
CTCTTCGTCGGCAGCGTCAGATGTGTATAAGAGACAGCCGGTTATCATGGCGCTGTTAAGCGTGTGGAATACGACGTTTTTGGGCTATCAATCACAAGCCATATTACCCTATGATCAGACGCTGCATATGTTGGCTGCCTATCTACAGCAAGCTGAAATGGAATCTAACGGCAAATCGGTTTCTACATCTGGTCATCAAATAAGTTATCCGACTGTACCAACCATTTGGGGGGGCGTCGGCATTAACGGTCAGCATGCGTTTTATCAATATTTACATCAAAGCAATAATATTGTACCAGCGGATTTTATTGGTTCTGTGGAAAGCGTAACACCCGTTCAAGGGCATCATGAAACATTGATGGCTAACTTCTTTGCTCAGACGCGAGCGTTGATGACAGGTGTTAACGATGAGCAGGTTCGTGCAGATCTTGCGGCAAAGGGACGCAAAGCAGATTATATTGATCAACTTGCCCCTCACAAAATTCATGCGGGTAACCGACCAACGAACTCATTACTAATTCAGCGATTAGATGCTCACACTTTAGGTAGCCTAATTGCGTTATACGAACACAAAATATTCGTCCAAGGTGTCGTGTTGGGAATTTGTTCATTTGACCAATGGGGTGTTGAATTAGGTAAGGGACTCGCCGCCGATATTGAACGTGAACTCCATTGTGCAATCGTCAATGAATCTTTTGATAGTTCAACTAAGGGATTAATGTCTCATTACCTAGCCAAAAAGTCTGCTTGATAACTAAGGATTGACTGCAAGGTTAACTTGTTATTAAATACTGTTTTTACATACAGCTAGTTGATGGCAAGAAACAATGACCCAGCGAAAAATTATTCACGTTGATATGGACTGCTTTTATGCAGCTGTTGAAATGCGTGATAATCCTGCGCTCGTTAACCAAGCTGTGGCTGTTGGCGGTAGTCGAGAGCGTAGAGGTGTCATTTCTACCTGTAACTATAAAGCGAGAGAGTTTGGAGTTCGTAGTGCTATGTCGACAGGGATGGCGCTAAAACTTTGTCCATCTTTAGTGCTGATGCCTAGTCGAATGCATGTTTATGTTGCGATTTCAAAACAAATTAGACAGATATTTAATCGTTATACTGATTTGGTTGAACCTCTCTCGTTAGATGAAGCTTATTTAGATGTTTCGGCGTGTGAACAATGCCAAGGCAGCGCGAGTCTTATTGCAGAAAAAATTCGTCAAGAAATCTTCGAAGAGACTGGAATTACGGCTTCAGCAGGTGTTGCCCCCAATAAGTTTCTAGCTAAAATAGCATCCGATCTCGACAAGCCTAATGGACAATACGTTATTACGCCAAGTGATGTCGATGAGTTTTGTCAGCAACTGTCACTGCGAAAAATTAGCGGGATAGGGAAGGTTACAGCTACTAAATTAGAAAACTTTGGTTTAGTGAATGGTCATGACGTTAGGCAAGCAGAACCCGATTTTTTGAATAGACATTTTGGAAAACTGGCAGAGGTTTTACTCGCTCGATGTTACGGCATTGATAATAGTATGGTGAGACCAAACCGAGTCCGAAAATCCGTAGGTGTTGAGCGTACGCTGCCACGAGATTTAGCGACGCTAGATGAGTGTTTTTTAGAACTTACTAAACTAATGCCAATGCTCAATCAACGTTATGCAGCCACTCGACAACTTCCGATCCATAAGCAAGGCGTTAAACTAAAATTTGACGACTTTCAATCAACAACCGTAGAGCAGGCTGTTGATGCGTATGATGAATCTATTTATATGACATTATTGACTGACGCCTTTGAACGATCGCAAGGACGACTTATTCGTTTAGTCGGAATCAATGTTGGTGTGCGCGAAGAAGTTAGCGACCAAAAACATGAAGGCGAACAATTACCACAGCTAGATTTATTTTAGCGTTAATGACCGTAAGGTGAGTTTTATTAGCTTTTTTTTACTCATATCAAACTCGATCCTTGGTGCTTCATTTTGATAACGCTGATACGGAGCCATCATGGGGTGGGTTTCAAAATGCGTTTTAAATTTGCCATTTTCTTCCAAAATCTCAAGGCCACGTTCAATTCTTGCTTGTAGTTTTTTATTCTTTTTGTGAATAAAATAGCGACTGGCTCTGGAGGATTTAAAGGCTAAATTCTTTTCTACAGTGAGCTCTGGGTTTTTATCAAAATGTTGATAGGCACCGTAAAGCTCAACTGGCAATATGTCCATATATCCTTGCTTAAGCAGTCGGTAGACATGGCTAAGTTTCTTTGCATAACTAAATTGAGCTGATGTTTGGCGAAGGGATCTATTTTCCGATTGAAGGCTGTACGACCTATTTTAAATGCGCGCATCTGGCCTAGCGATGAAATGTCGTCAAATCGTTGTTGTTCTCCCTGACGAATTAATCCAATGGCGATGCCGCCATAACCTCTCAATAAATCAACATTTATTAATTTTAATTTTGATTTGTGCTTTACATGAGGTTTCCCCAAAGAATATCAAGGTCTTTTTCATTTGCTAATGCATAATGCAGTCGCTCACCTCTCATTTTCACTTTGCTAGGCAACAGAAGGTAATCGCCAAATTCTGGTTTACTTGCTTCTAATGTCATGCGAAGTAACCCCCAAAAAATAGGAGTTTCGTTCATATTCTGCCGCATTAAAATTAACAACTTTGCCACGCTTATAGCGAATGATATCTTTCGCACTGGCAGGTATTACGATTAATATTGATAACAGGCAAACAAAGAGCGCGGGTTTTGAATTCATTGTTTATAAAACTCTCTTTAAGAACGAGTATGTAAAAAAAGCATATAAACAAGATAACAATAGTTATAGCAATTGTCAGTGGTAAAATGACAATTGCTAACGTGGTTATTGGTTACTTCTCACTAACAGGAATGTTTTTAAGAATTGCCAATGTAAGTTGCCAGAATCTTTCAACGGTATCGATAAGTACCTTCTCATCGGGAGAATGAGGGAAACGAATAGTTGGACCGTATGACACCATATCCCATTGTGGGTATGCGTCTTTAAACAGACCACATTCAAGACCTGCATGGATAACCATGATTTTAGGTACTTCACCAAATAGCTCATTATAGGTATTGCGAACGACGCCCATAATTTGCGAGCTAGTATCTGGTTTCCAACCTGGGTATGCACCATCAAATGCTACTTTTGCACCGGCTAATGACAAGATAGAGCCGATAGTGTTTTGTGCATCCAAACGGCGTGAGTCCATCAATGAGCGGATCAGGCATTGAACATGAATGTGTTTTGCGCGTGTTTGAATAACCCCAAGATTGTTAGAAGTTTCAACAACACCCTCAATTTCATCACTCATGCGAAATACGCCATGAGGAATCCCATATAAAGCAGCAATGAGTCGTCGTTGTAAATCAAGCGTTAAAACGACATCGCTTGCTTCACCAGGATCAACAAAAATCGCTAGATCAGGTTCAACAGCTGCGAGCTCTTTTTTAAATACTTGAGTTAATTTAGCAACATCTTCTTTAAAAGCGCTGACGTTACTTGACGGTAATAATATCTCTGTGCTGGCTTCGCGAGGAAGCGCATTACGCAAGCTACCGCCATCGATACTGACAATACGTATTTGGTACTTGTCTGCAAGTTCAAATAAGACACGAGTCAGTATTTTGTTGGCATTGCCACGGCCTAAGTGGATATCAACGCCTGAATGTCCACCTTTTAAACCTTCCACAACAATTGAAAATGGCGTGTGATCTGCTGGTGCCGTTTCATATTCGATTTCGAAAGTCGCATTAGCGTCAACGCCGCCAGCACAACCCATGTAGACTTCGCCTTCATCTTCTGAATCTGTATTTAACAAAATTTCGCCATCTAAATAACCAGATTCAAGGCCAAAAGCTCCTGTCATACCAGCTTCTTCATCGACGGTGAATAATGCTTCTAATGGTCCATGTTCAATTGCATCATCTTCTAAAACTGCAAGCGTCGCACAGAGGCCAATACCGTTGTCGGCGCCCAAGGTAGTACCATCAGCAGTTACCCAATCACCATCAATAAATGGCTTGATGGGATCTTTAGTAAAGTCATGAACTTTATCGTTGTTTTTTTGCGGAACCATATCAAGGTGAGCTTGCATTACGACACCTTTGCGATTTTCATAACCTTGCGTTGCTGGCTTTTTAATGATGACGTTGCCAACCGTATCGCGAGTTACGCTTAATCCTTTGGTCGTAGCCCAGTCAACGATGTGTTGTGCAATGGCTTCTTCGTGCTTTGATGGATGTGGAATAGCACATAGCTGAGAAAACCACTTCCATACAGGCTGTGGTGTTAATGTAGATAAAGGCATGATTGAAATCCTAAGCTAAAATTTGCGGCGTATAATAGCACAACTTCCCGAGATATTTTTAGTGTCTACGACTTTCGTCTAGTTTAATCTACCGCTGATCTCAATATTAGCATTGATAATCAACCAGCATGGCCTCATAATCAGCGGTTAATAACCCATCTAATAAGTCGACAACAAACTAACTTCATGATTGAACAACTATTTCAATTAACAGCACACCGCACTGATCTTAAGAAAGAAATTATGGGCGGGCTGACGACATTTTTAACCATGGCCTACATTTTGTGCGTAAATCCATTGATTTTGGCACAAGCAGGTATGGATAAAGGTGCTGTGTTTGTGGCAACGTGTCTCGCTGCTAGTTTTGGGTGTCTTTTAATGGGCATTATTGCCAATTATCCCATAGCACTTGCGCCGAGTATGGGATTGAATGTTTTCTTTACCTATAGTGTAGTGATTCAATTGGGCTATACATGGCAAGTAGCGCTTGGCGCGGTGTTTTTATCTGGCGTCGTATTTTTAATCATAAGTTTATTTAGAATTAGAGATCTTATCGTTAATAAAATACCGCTTTCGATGCGACAAGGCATTGCTACTGGCATCGGATTGTTCCTCACCTTGATTTCCCTTAAATTAGCCGGAATAGTAACCTTTGATCAAACTCGTGGTTTGGCGATGGGCAATGTGTTGTCCTTTGAGACCTTGATGTGGGGTATCGGCTTACTAACCATGATTGGTTTCGCTGCTCGAGGTTGGCGTGGTGGAATGATTGTGGCAATTATTATTATTACAATCATAAGTTTAGTTAGTGGTAATACAGAAATTCATGGTGTGGCTTCCTTACCACCTGATGCAATGACGACCTATATGGCGATGGATATAATGGGCGCCTTAGACGTTGGGTTGCTTAGTATTATTTTTGCCTTCTTATTTGTTGATTTATTTGATTCTGCAACAAGTTTAGTGGCCGTCGCACAGCGCGGCGGATTACTCAATACAGCAGGGCGATTTGCGCGCTTTGGCCGTGCATTATTTGCCGATGCAAGTGCGACTTTATTTGGGGCTAGCTTAGGAACGTCAACGGTGACAACCTATGTCGAAAGCACGGCAGGCGTTGCTGCTGGTGGTCGCACTGGCTTAACATCTATTGTTGTCGGGGGATTATTTCTTGTTGCAATTTTCCTTTATCCATTGATTGATGCTGTACCTTTAGCTGCCGTATCACCGGTGATTTTTTATGTGGCGACCTTAATGTTAGCCGGTCTTATTAATGTGGAATGGGAAGATTTAACAGAAGCGATTCCTGTTGTTATTACCGCCATTGTTATGCCACTCACGCTATCCATCGCTAACGGTATTGCCCTAGGCTTTATCAGTTACACTTTTATCAAAATAGCCTCTGGGCGTTATAAGCAACTTAACTCATTGGTTGTTATATTGACCTTATTTTTTGTTGGTCAGTTGTTACTACTTTCTCCTAAAATATAATACTTTATTACTTGATTTGTCACGGCGCTGTGGTAATTTCTCTGCTTTAATCTTAGTTGGTAGTCGCAGCAAGCGTATTAAGGTCAATAATGAGTATATCGACAGACGGTAAAGAACGAACGTTCTCAACCGAACAACAATTAGTTTCTATCACTGATACACGTGGCATTATTGTGTATGCAAACCCCGCTTTTTGTGAAGTTGCGGGTTATTCCCTTGAGGAACTGTGTGGGCAGCATCATAATATCGTCCGTCATAAAGATATGCCAAAGGCTGCGTTTGCTGATTTATGGAAAAAGCTTAAACATGGCCGCTCATGGCGTGGAATGGTAAAAAATCGTTGTAAAAATGGTGATTTTTATTGGGTTGATGCTTATGTTACGCCACTTTATGAAAATAATCAGGTCGTAGCGTATCAGTCTGTACGTGTAAAGCCTCAACAAACACATATCGATAAGGCAAATGCGTTATACAGTGCCATCAATAGTGGTAAAAATCCTAGCAAGGGATTATTGTCTCCATTGATGAAAACTGGACTCTGTAGCGTATCAGCCATTGGTATTTTGTTGTCTAGCGTGATGATAGAATCATCGCTAACCACCTTATTTAGCGTTGGTGCATTTTTAGCACTGGCGATCGCTACACTAAATCAAGAATTATTTGTCCTTCCTAGATTTATTAAACAAGTAAAAAATGATATCGATTCGCCGTCTCGTCATATATTTTCTGGCGGCGGAGCGTTAGGCGTATTGGATTATCCGAATCAACTATCGCAAGCAAAAATTAGAACGATATTAGGTCGAAGTCGTGATTTAGGTAGTAATTTAGTCGACGTATCAACTGAACTGGACGGTGCATCATCAGCTAGCTTAGATGGTTTACTTGCGCAAAAAAACGAGTTATCTCAACTGGCAACAGCCATAACTCAAATGAGTGGGGCTATCAGTGAGGTAAGCCAAAATACAATCGATTCAAGAGATCGGGTAGACAGCGTAAGCGTTCAATGTGATGACGCGATTAATGCATTGGAGCACTCCAAAGAACAGATCTCATTCCTAGGTAAAGGTATTGGCGATTCAGCACACGCGGCAACTGAATTGATAAGTGATGCTGACGAAATAGCGACCATTATGTCTGAAATACAAGGCATTGCTGACCAAACGAATTTGTTAGCACTTAATGCTGCCATTGAAGCCGCCCGTGCAGGAGAGCAGGGCCGTGGCTTTGCTGTTGTTGCTGATGAAGTCAGAACGTTGGCGAGTCGTACACAAGTGGCAACAGAACAAATTCAAAAATCTGTTGAGACATTGCAGCAAACGCTTAGTGATTGGAGTCAAACAATGTTTGATAGTCAAAAAACAGCCGATGATTGTAATGATAAGAGCGAACACGCACTAAATGTTATGCACAACGTTGTCACTGCAATGCATGAAGTGAATCAATTAGGTGAGCAAATTGCCGCTGCTGCCGAAGAGCAAAGTACGGTAGCGTCTGAAATTTCAAACAACGTTATCCATGTCGACGGAATTGCGCAAAGTAATACTGAAATGAGCCAGCAAGTTCAAGCGCAATCAGCGGCCATAAAGTCATGTAGCGCCGACATCCATAAACTCAGCAAGACGTTTAAGTAATTTATAGGGGCAGTTTTGATATTTCAAATACTAAGTGGGCTACTGACCAGCGCACTTAGTATTTTAGGTCGTATTTAGGCCTGAACTTGTGAATATTATTCACTGATAAGAGTGATTTTAGAGGTGACTTCTCCTTGATTTAATTTTGTCACCAAGATATCACCTGCTGTCAGGTTTGATGCTTGAGTTACTACCTGTTTTTTCTCATTTAACGTAATACTGTATCCTCGCGCTAATGTAGCAATCGGGCTCACAGAATGTAATTCTCGCATCAGTCCTTGATAGCGCGCTTGTTGCGTCGTGAGTTGTTGTGAAATTGCATGATTAAGTCGCGTTGCTAATTGTTGATTATGCGCAGCATGTGCACTAATTTTAGCTTGCGGAGACTGTTGAAGAAGACGCTGCATTAACTGCGCTAATCGTTGTTCATTATTATGTAGTTTTGCCGACATAGTCGTAATGATTTGATGATTAAGTTCGTCAATGTATTGGGCTTGTTGTGCTAATTTAAACTTCGGATCTTGTGCTTTTAAGCGACTTGTCAATTCATGAAGTCGTTGACGCTGGGCGTGAATATTATTACTGATGGCATGATGAAGTTGACGTGCAAGCATTGTGCATTGCTGTTTTTGCTCTTCGTTGCTCACACTTAAAATTTCTGCGGCAGCAGATGGCGTCGGCGCACGATAATCAGCGACAAAATCACTAATAGTGACGTCGACTTCATGGCCAACAGCGCTGATAATCGGCAACGGTGAATTGAAAATCGTATGGGCGAGGTATTGATCGTTAAAGCACCATAAATCTTCCATTGAACCACCGCCACGCGTTAACAACAATACGTCCACTTCATTACGACTATTGGCTTGCACGATGGCGTTACTTAATTCTTGAGCGGCTGTGTGTCCCTGTACTTGTGACGGGTAAATGATTACATCAACCAGTGGATTACGGCGTTTGAGTACCGTTAACACATCGTGAATCGCTGCTCCTGTCGCGCTGGTAATGATACCAATCTTTTTAATACCGTTAGGCAAGGTTTTTTTATGTTCACTACTAAACAGCCCTTGAGCGGCAAGATCACATTTTAATTGCTCAAACTGTTGCTGTAATAAACCATCGCCAGCCATGTCCATGACATCAACGAGTAATTGATAGTCGCCACGTGGTTCATAGACACTAATATTTGCTTTAACCATCACTTGTTGGCCATTTTGCGGCCTAAATTTTACTGCTCGATTACGTCCTTTAAACATCGCACACTTAATTTGTGAGCGCGCGTCTTTTAACGTGAAATACCAGTGGCCAGATGAGGCTGCAACAAAATTCGAAATTTCAGCATTGACCCAAACACGGCCAAAATTGCCTTCGAGCAAACGCTTTATTTCACTGTTTAGTTTGGAAATGTTATAGATATTGGCACTGGGAGAGTTGAGCATAGTTGGAACAAGCTGATAAAAATTATTACTCAGTGTATAGGGCTATATAAGGAGAAACAACTGTTTATCGATGAGAGTAGGGCTATTGTCTGCCCAAGCGACTTCAAGATGCAGGTTTTTCGACTTGCTGAAGACTAGCACCTTGAGGTGGCTTGGGTATAGCAATAGCCCTTGTAATTATTAGTCACGATATGACAAGGATTAGTCTTCCATTTGCGCGACGCGATCGCGTAAGAAATCCATACCAGGTTTATCGTTAAGCAATTCGTGTTTGGTTAATCCCGTTAATTCGTGGGGGAAAACCAGCCATTCATTCGTTTCATATAGGTAGAAATCAGGCGTTCGATCCGTTTTATTATTTTCAGGCTTAAAATAAGGCGTCGCAATCTTCATTTGAGGCGTATTCTTACGACATTTCTTCGTAAGATCTTCAATAATTTGCGCAACACTTAATCCTGTATCATAAACATCGTCAACAATAAGTAATGTATCTTCTGAGTTTACGTTGCGGATAATATAATCTAATCCGTGGACCCGAACATTTGAAACACGCTCTTCAATACCCGTATAAGAAGAAGTACGAATCGAAATATGATCTGATTTTACACCAAAGAAATCTAGTAGCTCTTGTACCGCAATCCCAACAGGAGTACCGCCTCGCCAAACGCCAATGATGTAATCAGGCTTGCAGCCACTGTCCAATACTTTTAAACCGAGTTTATATGAATCGTCTAAAAGTGTTTGTGCGTCGATATATTTTTTAGTCATTTGATTTTCCATTAGGGTGATAGCAACATCGCCATATTGGGAAGGAAGTATAGCAAAAGCTAACTAAGAAAAATTAGATTTTTATCAATTGTTGGCTTTAATGACAACAAAAAGGGTGTTTTTTACAATTTTGTAACGACATATTGTGGTTTATCGTTAAATTAATCGCAAATATTGATTGTGCAGTAGGCACTATTTCCCTATAATACGTCGGCAATATTTAATCCCTTTTATATTCATTTAGGTGAGATGTTGCAATGCTAAGAATCGCTCAAGAAGCTTTAACTTTCGATGATGTTCTACTAGTCCCAGGACATTCTACTGTGCTGCCACACACGGCAGACCTTCGCACTAAACTAACAGAAAAAATTCACCTTAATATTCCAATGTTATCTGCATCTATGGATACAGTAACTGAAGCCCGTTTGGCTATTGCATTAGCTCAAGAAGGCGGCATTGGGTTTATTCACAAGAATATGACGATTGAACAGCAAGCGCATGAAGTTGAACTGGTTAAAAAGTTCGAATCTGGCGTTGTTTCTAAGCCGGTTACTGTTGGCCCTGACGTTACAATTCGTGAAATTAACGAGATGCGTGACCGCTTAGGTTTTTCTGGTTTCCCTGTAGTCGATAACCAAAATAACGTATTAGGCATCATTACGTCACGTGATGTTCGCTTTGCGACGAACTTAGATAAGCCGTGTAGCGCGCTAATGACGCCTAAAGAAAAGCTAGTCACAGTCATAGATCCTACCGATTCAGAAAATGTATTACACCTAATGCACGAGAATCGTATTGAAAAGATCGTTGTGGTTGATGCGCAGTTTAAATTACAAGGCATGATCACCGTAAAAGATTTCCAAAAAGCTGAAGATAAGCCAAATGCGTGTAAAGACGAGCAAGGCCGCTTACGTGTAGGTGCTGCTGTAGGTTGTGGTGCTGGTACTGATGAGCGAATCGCTGCATTGGTTGAAGCAGGCGTTGATGTATTATTAATTGATACCTCACACGGTCATTCGCAAGGCGTGTTAGACCGTATTAAACAAACACGTACACAATATCCTGAACTTCAAATTATTGGTGGTAATGTAGCAACAGGTGCTGGCGCACTTGCTATTGCTGATGCTGGTGCCAACGCGGTTAAAGTGGGTATTGGTCCAGGTTCTATTTGTACAACACGTATTGTTACAGGTGTTGGTGTACCGCAAATTACGGCAGTTTCAGATGCTGTTGACGCGTTAGCAGGCCGTAATATTCCTGTGATTGCTGATGGCGGCATCCGTTTCTCTGGTGATATCGCCAAAGCCTTAGTTGCTGGCGCTAACTGCGTCATGATGGGCTCAATGTTCGCTGGCACTGAAGAAGCGCCAGGTGAAGTTGAACTATATCAAGGTCGTTATTACAAGTCTTATCGCGGCATGGGATCTATTGGCGCGATGGATCAACGTGATGGTTCATCCGACCGTTATTTCCAAACCAGCAAAGAAGCATCAAAACTTGTGCCTGAAGGCATCGAAGGTCGTGTTGCTTACAAGGGACCAATTTCAAATATCATTCATCAACAACTTGGTGGTATTCGCAGTGCAATGGGCTTGACTGGTTGCGGCACGATTGAAGCGTTAGGCACTAAAGCTCAATTCGTAAAAATTACTTCAGCGGGGATGGGTGAGTCTCATGTTCATGACGTAACTATTACCAAAGAAGCACCAAACTACCGCATGGGTTAATTCCCTACAGTTCATAACAAGGGCATCGATTGGTGCCTTTATTTACTTAATTTTTAAAGGGTTATTCATGAGCAACATACATGATCATCGCATACTGATTTTAGATTTCGGTTCACAATACACACAGCTGATCGCGCGCCGAATTCGTGAAATAGGTGTTTACTGTGAACTTTGGGGTTGGGATGTTTCTGAGGAAAAAATCCGCGAATTTAATCCTAACGGTATTATCTTGTCTGGTGGTCCAGAGTCGGTAACACTCGAGGATGCGCCAGTAGCACCGCAATATGTTTTTGAAGCGGGTGTGCCTGTATTAGGTGTGTGTTACGGCATGCAAACAATGTCTGCACAACTTGGCGGTAGTGTTGAAACATCATCAGAGCGTGAATTTGGTTATGCCAAAGTCGAGCGCGTTGGCGAATGTGAGTTATTTAAAAATATTGAAGATGAAATCATTGATGGCAATGCATTTTTAGATGTATGGATGAGCCATGGTGATAAAGTCGCGACTATTCCATCATCTTTTAAAACGATAGCAAAAACCGACAGTTGTCCTTTTGCTGCAATGGCTGATGAAGAGCGTCGTTTTTACGGTGTTCAGTTCCACCCTGAAGTGACTCATACTAAGCAAGGCGGTCGTCTTCTAGAGCGTTTCGTAGTAGATATTTGTGGATGTGAAAAGAAATGGACACCGGGCTCTATCATTGATGATGCTGTCGCTCGTATTAAAGAACAAGTTGGTGATGATGAGGTTATCCTTGGTCTGTCTGGTGGGGTTGATAGTTCAGTAACGGCGATGCTAATTCAACGTGCGATTGGCGATAAACTAACATGTGTATTTGTCGACAATGGTTTGTTACGTTTAAACGAAGCGGATCAAGTGATGGAAATGTTTGGCGATCACTTTGGGCTAAACATCGTTCACGTTGATGGTGAAAATCGTTTCTTAGACGCACTTAAAGGCGAAGATGAGCCGGAAGCTAAGCGTAAGATTATCGGCCATGTATTTGTCGACATTTTTGATGAAGAATCTAAAAAGTGTGAAAATGCAAAGTGGTTAGCACAGGGCACAATCTATCCTGATGTGATTGAATCTGCGGCTGCTGGCACTGGTAAAGCACATGTTATCAAATCTCACCACAATGTAGGTGGATTACCAGATGATATGGAAATGGGCTTGGTTGAGCCGTTACGTGAACTCTTTAAAGATGAAGTACGCCGTATTGGTTTAGAGCTAGGTTTGCCGTATGACATGTTATATCGTCATCCTTTCCCAGGGCCTGGTTTAGGTGTGCGTGTACTTGGCGAAGTGAAGAAAGAATACTGTGATTTATTGCGCCGCGCTGATGCTATTTTCATTGAAGAGCTGCATAAAGCCGATTTATACCACAAAGTAAGCCAAGCATTTACCGTATTTTTGCCGGTTAAGTCAGTGGGCGTCATGGGCGATGGTCGCAAGTATGATTGGGTCGTTTCGTTACGTTGCGTCGAAACAATTGATTTCATGACGGCGGTGTGGTCACAACTGCCTTATGATTTACTGGGTCATGTTTCAAATCGTATTATTAATGAAATTGATGGCATTTCTCGTGTTGTTTACGATATTTCAGGTAAACCGCCTGCGACTATCGAATGGGAATAGTCTTTTAATTTCTTAAATAGTATTTGCTAAAACGCCGAGCATTGAGATAATGCTCGGCGTTTTTGGTTTTAGGCGCTATAGCGATGGAATTTGAGTATACAACCCCACAACTTAATGAATTGTCACAAGAAGATTGTGACCGTTATTGGATAACGTATGCTATGACGCTTGCCAACAAGGCTGAGCAAGCCGATGAAGTCCCAGTTGGTGCGGTATTAGTGCTTGATAATGAAATTATAGGCGAAGGATATAATTTAGTGATTAATGAGCATGATCCCTGTGCTCATGCCGAAATAATGGCACTGCGCCATGGCGGTAAGCGTATTGAAAATTATCGTCTCTTAGATGCCATTTTATACGTGACGCTTGAGCCATGCTGTATGTGCGCGGGAGCTATAATTCATAGCCGCATTAAACGCGTTGTTTATGGTGCAAGTGATTTGAAAACAGGGGCGGCTGGCTCAGCATTTTCATTATTGCAAGACAGTAAACATAATCACCAAGTTGAAGTAACCAGTGGAATACTTGCATCGGAGTGTGCTCATCAAATAAGTGCTTTCTTTAAAAAGCGTCGCGCGCAAAAAAAAGCACTTAAACAACGAGAATAACAGCATAAAGTTTGAGATAGTCGTCATAAGTACTTGGCTGGAGGCTCATTTAGCGCTAGGCTAAATAAAGGCCATTGAAGGAATGCGCATTATGACTAAAACCATCTCAAACCTCCGCAATAAATCCTTATTGTTTGTTGGTTGGTTATTGTTTTCGATAAGCGCGTGTGCAAAGCAACAAGAAATACTTATCGTTGCAGATGATAGCTATCCACCTTATTCCTATGTTGAAAACAATGAGATAAAAGGCATCTATATTGATTTAATCAATCTTGCCGCTCAGCGATTAGCAAAAGACTACAAAATTAAATTCGTCGCTATGCCTTGGAAACGGGCATTGCAAGAAGTTAAGCTCGGCAATGCCTTCGCGGTTATCCCACCTTATATTCATAGTCACAAACGAGATTATATTTGGCCGTATTCTGCTGCACTCGCATACGAACGCGTTGTTGCACATTGCCATGATTCGATAGATCTTCGAGAGCACTTGTTGATGCAAAGTGATAAACCTAGCAAACAAAGTATTAATGTTGGCATTAACGCGGGGTATATGATTCTAAACGAACGCCTTAGCCAAGCAAAAGCTCAAGGCCTTATTAAAGTGTGGGAAAATCGCAGTACTAAGGCGAACGTGCTAAAACTAATTAATCGTCGCATAGATTGTTACCTTAACGATCCTCTATCGACGAAGTGGGTGTTAAAAGGCATTACAGAAAGTGACAGTTCGCTCAACTTTAAAGAGATACATCAAACGATCGAAGTGATGGTTCAAACTGCCCATATTGGCTATAGCAGTGATGAGAACAATCGCTTTAAGTTTAAAGATGACTTTGTGAAACGCTTTGACAAGGCATTAGCCGCCGTTAAGCGAGAAAATGCCTTGGATAAAATCGTTGCTCAATACGTCCATTAATTACCACTGACGGTAAACAGGGTAACGGCCATGTGATTTATCATAAAATGGTGACTGGCGATAAAACCACGCTAATCTGGCACGAGGATCATTCGCAAAATCTTTATCTGCTCTTAGTTTTTCTTCAAACTCAGTACGTAGTGCCGGAGACTGTTTTAACATTTCCTTTGCCATGGGAACGACCGCATAGCCTTCAATATATTCGGTGCGTTGGAAAATAGTGTTAAAGAATCCCCATTGGAAAAGAGAATCACTGGCCTGAGGTTCTAATAACATGAACGCCAATTTACCTAAGGGCTGATCTAGACTTACTTTCACCGCCCCTATCGGCAATTCAATATTTCCTTGGTGACTGTTAAAGCTTGCTTTAACGCGCATTTCACCCTCATAAGGGGATTTGCCGAATTTTGGTTTTTCAACCTGTAGCTGCTCTACATTAATTATTCTTGGCTTAGCGAGTACTTCAGTAGCAATACCATGGCGTTTAATCGTCTCGATAGCTTGTGTATATTGCGGTAAAATCCAATAGGCTTGCGGCAATTTGGTTACTTGCTCTGGTACATTGCGGTCAAACCATGGCATATCGTAATGCTTTGGCTTTCCTGTCCATTTGACTTGCTTAGCACCAGAGATAGGATCGTCGAAATGCTCAAAGGTAACGCCTTTGAATTTAACGGTGCGTGGCTGATTATAACCCCAACTTAGTGGTAAATGGGTTGGCCTTGCATCCTTGTCCGCCGTGATAGCTTGCTCAAGTTGATGAGTAAATTTATCCACAATTTTCATCGACTGTTCAATTAATACATAAGTCCCCAAAACTCGTTGGCGATAAGGCTTTAACGAATGATTTTCAACAAGAACTGTTGGAATGTGCCGAGCAGCGCCATAACCATCACTATAACGTGGTGACGGGCTCCAACCACTAATACCTTTGTCAATATTTCGATTATCCATCGCAAAGACTAAATCACCAGGCACATGTCCTTGCATTGTTAATTCATTATCCAATACAGGGCGGTAATGTTGATTGAACCATTGCGCGATGGCTGGTGAATGGCTATGTGAACCGCTGGTGCCGTAGGTAATATCATATTGATAGTCAACGCCGTCGGTAACATGAAGATCGAGATATAAGCTCGGCTCAAAACGGTTTAACAAGGCAATCATGCTTTGCATTTCAACGCTTTGAACTTTGGCGTAGTCGCGATTAAGATTAATATTTTGGGCAGTAGAGCGCCAGCCCATATTGCTCGGGCCACGTTGATTAACGCGATGATATTTTGATTTATTCTCGTGACCATCAACGTTGAAAATTGGCACAAAAAGTAAATCTACATTAGCCAACAATTGGGTTTTCTTGCCCATTGCAACATCACGAAGCAACATCATTCCTGCGTCTTTACCATCAATTTCGCCGGAATGAATTCCAGCTTGTGCTAATACCTTAGGGCGCTTCTTATCGTTAAAATTTGAAGATACATGCACCAAAATTAGGGGCTTTCCGAGGGCACTTTCGCCAAAGGTTGATAATTTTATCAAGGGCGACTTGCTAGCTAATGTTTCGAGGTATTGATAAGTTTCTTGGTAAGATGGTGTTGTATTAAAGCCGTTTTTTTCAATAGGTGTTTGCCAGCGCGGGTCGTTATTAATAAGAGATTCACTCTCGCCATGCCATTCAAGTGCAGGTGGTAAGAGTTTTGAAGGTTCTTGAAAGTTAAAAACAGTATTTTCACCAGCAATCGACATACCGTTAAGGATTAAGCAAAGTGATAAGACGGAAGGTTTAAGCAATGAATGAGGTTGCATAATGTTAACTTGTTGGAAAAAGGTCATTATTATACGAAGAGCTTCTTTTGCAAAGTACTAATTAGAAACAATTTATTTAAAAGATTAAATACCAAAGACGCTGTTTTTTCCTGCGCGTTTACTTTGATATAAGTAATCATCGGCGACTTTTAATAGCTCATCCAAATTTAATGGATTGTTGCGTGTATGCAGTGCATAACCTATAGAAATAGTCGGGTGAATGGCTGCATCGCCGTAGATGATATTTAAATCACATACCGCTTTATTAATACGTGACGATATGTCGTTCAACTGCGTCTTTGACACCGATTGACACATTAAGACGAATTCATCACCACCCCATCTAAATAGCGTGTCTTGGGCGCGAATTTCAGCATTAATGGTTTCGACAATTTTCTTTAATGCAATATCACCACCGCCGTGACCAAATTTGTCATTTATTTTTTTAAAATCGTCGCAATCGATCAGCAGAAGCCCGAATGAGGTGTCGAGATTTTTATCCTTCGCTAATTTTTGTTTTACAAGTGGCAAAAAATGTTTCAAGTAACTTCGAGCATAAGCGCCAGTCAACGCGTCTTTCATGGAAATAGCTACTCTCATTGCCATTAAGCGATGACGAATGAAAAGTGACACAGAAATACCAATAAAGATAAATAACACGGCCGCTAACCACATCACTGTATTATGTCGCTCAGTGTAGGCTTTTTGAGCCGCTAAGTCGCTAGATAGCACACTATTCTCAAGTGCGATCATTTTATTCTTTTGACGGAGTCCATTAATGCGTTTATCCATTATGGTTAGTAAACTAATGGCATTTTTATTATTGTCGGAATGTAAAAAATCTGTGTAAGCACTAAGATGTTCTAACGCCGTTTGCGTATTATTTTGACGTTGATAAATATTACTTAATAAATAGTTTAATTCCGCTTTTCCAGAGAGATGATCTAATCTCTTGGCATACATCATACTCGTTTGAGCATAACTTAGTGCCAAGGCATCATTATGCTGAGTGTAATTGAGCGTTGCTAAGTCAAAATTAATCAAACGTAATAGGCGAACGTCATGCTCTAAGGTTGCTATGGTTAAAGACTGTTTCAACCATTGTTCACTGATATCATATTGTGGAATCATTTGATGGGCGAGACCACGTAATCTATCGATATATCCTTGTGCATAGTCCATGGTTTTGGCAACTGAAGAAGCTTGCTCAACGATATCAATAATTTCATGTGCTGATAATTTCTGAGATTTTAGTCCAGCATTCGCTAGATAGAGAAGAGCGAGTAGCTCCGTATTCTTAAAGTTATTGTGACGTGAAATTTTTAAGGCGCTTTCAAGTGGTGTAAATGCAAGACCGCTTAGACCAAGCTCAATATAAGATTGCCCTAATCGATTTAACGCAATGGCTTGGCCGCGTTGATGTTGATGTTCAAAGGCATAGTCAGCCATTTGTTGTACGTAGTAAATGGCAGACGCGTAATCACCACGGTTAAAATAAACCCAGCTAATGTGATTTAGCGAATCAATTTTATAGCTGTGGCTTGCTGTTTTATTGAGAGCGGCGATTGCTTTTTCTAAGTAGGTATTTGCTAGCGTAATATTGCCATTATTTGTTTCAAGTTTGGCAATAAGGCCGAAGATAGGCGCCCTAATACCGTCAAATGAATGCTCATTTATGGCTTGTAAGGTATCTGAAATATACTTGTTGTTAGCGTTGTTATTTAAATGAACGACTTCAATTAGCTGCTCATAAGCTTGAACAGCACGAGCTGAAACAACAGTCGATTGAGCAGGGAACGCACTAAGCAGCATGACTAATAAAGAGATAGCAATGAAAATTCGTAAATGCATTATCGTTTGTACTGCTGTTAGTGGTTATCAATAAATCACAGGCATAATAGCATTAACGGCGGTGAATGGTAGTTAAATTAAAAGATTTCGCAATGACACACATTGCTTTAATGAGACACTGTTTAGGTCGGTAATTAATGAGGTGTGCCAGTAGGTTATGGCACACCTTTTTAGGTTACTTATGGCGTGAACGCAGATTATCCATGATCTCTGTCAGTGGCACTTCTTTACCTCGCAGCAGAACCAGCAAATGATAAAGTAAATCAGAAGATTCGTTAATTAATTCATCACGGTCATCTGTCGCAGCAGCAAGAGCGACTTCAACACCTTCTTCACCTACTTTTTGTGCCATGCGTTTAACGCCGCTATTAAACAATGACGCCGTGTAGCTGCTTTCGTCGCGGTCGGCATAACGCGCGTCAATGACTTGATTGAGTTGGCTAATAAAATCAAGATCAAAACCGTTTGAATCAGCAAAACAGCTTTGAGTGCCAAGATGACACGTTGGGCCAGCCGGCTGCGCCATCACCAATAATGTATCTTTATCACAATCGATGGCCATATCTTTGACATGGAGAAAATCACCCGAGGTTTCACCTTTGGTCCACAAGCGATTCTTCGTTCGGGAGAAAAAAGTCACCTTCATGCTGGACAATGTTGTATCGAGCGCTTCTTGGTTCATATACCCGAGCATCAAAACTTGACCATTAAAACTGTCTTGTACAATCACAGGTAATAGATTGTCGACTTTTTCCCAGTTAATAGCGGTTATTTGCGTCGTTGTTAACATAATCTTATCTCAATATTGTCTTGGTTAAGTGAGCGTTTTAACTCATCTATTTCAATAATTTGTTTGTGGAATACACTGGCTGCTAGTGCACCATCCACGTTCGCTTTGGCAAACACATCGTAGAAGTGACTAATTTCACCTGCGCCGCCAGAGGCAATCAATGGCACGTTACACACATCACGAACAAGGCGTAATTGCTCAATATCATAGCCGTCGCGCACGCCATCTTTATTCATCACATTTAGCACAATCTCACCAGCACCCCGTGCTTGTACTTCTTTTACCCAGTCTAGCGTTTGCCATTTGGTGGTACGTGTTTTGGTTTCGTCACCCGTAAATTGCTTCACCTGATATAAACCGGTGTCTTTATCAAAGTAGCTATCAATCCCCACAACAATACACTGTTGGCCAAATTCGTGAGTAAGATCGGTAATCAACTGGGGGTTAGCCAGCGCAGGAGAATTAATAGAAATTTTATCCGCCCCAAAAGCCAAAATTTTAGCGGCGTCTTCAATCGTTTTAATACCACCGGCAACACAAAAAGGGATATCAACTTGTTCGCTGATCCGCTCAACCCAGCTTTTATCGACAATGCGATCGTCACTTGAGGCTGTTATATCATAAAAAACTAATTCATCAGCACCTTCTTGTGCATAGCGTTTGGCCAGCGGCACAATATCACCAATGATTTCGTGATTGCGAAACTGAACACCTTTAACCACCATGCCATCTTTGACATCAAGGCAGGGGATTATCCGTTTTGCGAGCATGCAATGGCCTCCTCAACACTAAACTTACCTTCGAGTAGGGCACGGCCTACAATAACGCCAGCAACGTTACACGGGTTTAAGGCTTCGATGTCTGCTAAACCACCAATGCCGCCCGATGATTGCCAATCAATTTGTGGCCAGTCAACAACAAGCTCAGTGTAAAGGGCGGTATTTGAGCCAGTTAGCGTGCCATCTTTACTAATGTCGGTACATAGTACGTGCTTCAAACCAAGGGGAATAAACCGATTGAGTAATTCTTCAATGGTGACGCCCGAGTTTTCTTGCCAGCCGTGGGTAGCAACGTGCTTATTGCCTTGCTCATCAATGTTAATGTCTAGCGCCAGCACTATTTTTTCGCTGCCATAGGTTTTAAACCATTGCTCTACAAGTGCTGGTTGTTTTACTGCTAATGAGCCAATGACGACGCGAGAAGCTCCTGCATTGAGCAAGTCGATAATATCTTGTTCGCTACGAATGCCGCCACCAACTTGAAGGCCAACATTCTCAACACCATTCATCATTTCGCTTATAAGGGACAGTTGGCGCTTAGCAGGATCTTTTGCGCCAGTTAGATCAACAAGGTGCAGCCATGTAGCGCCTTGATTCGCGTAATGTTGTAATTGTTCAACAGGTGAAAAGGCATAGGTTGTTTGCTGCGCGTAATCACCTTGGTAAAGGCGAACAACTTCACCGTCGATTAAATCTAATGCTGGAATGATCATGAGCCAATTTTTTCCTGTGTCGCTGAAATTGCTAAAAAGTTCTTAAGAATGTGAGAGCCAACTTTTCCTGAGCGCTCTGGGTGAAACTGAACGCCGTAAAAGTTATTTTGACTAATTGCCGCCGAGAACGCTTGGCCGTAATCACTTTGCGCGGCGGTAAAAGCGCCTGTTGGCACAGCAAAGCTATGCACAAAGTACACGTAGCTGCCTTCGTCTATTCCGTTAAATAGCGGCGGCGTTAGGTGAGTTAATTGATTCCATCCCATGTGAGGTAGCGGCAAGTTATCACTGTTTTTCATCGCCGATACCTTGGTATCGATTAGGCCAAGGCAATCAATGTCGCGTTCCTGCGAAGACTTGGTTAGCAATTGCATCCCTAAGCAGATCCCCAATACCGGTTGCGTTAACGATTGAATGAACGTGATTAAACCAAACTGCGCAAGTTTTTCCATTGCCGCGCCAGCCGTGCCAACGCCTGGTAATACCACATGACTAGCAGAGCGAATAAAGTCTTGATCGCGCGTTACCGTAACATCATCGCAAATTCGCTCAAAAGCGCAACGCACTGAGGTGATATTAGCGCAGCCTGTGTCGATGATAGCAACGTTAATTTTACTCATTACAACACACCTTTACTACTTGGAAGCTGAGTGCCTTCCACTTTAATCGCTTGGCGTAGAGTACGGCCAAAAGACTTAAAAATGCCTTCGACTAAGTGGTGACTATTTTTGCCTTCGCCTTTGATGTGTAGTGTTGCGGCCATTGCACTTGATAATGAGTGGAAGAAATGAGGCACCATTTCGGTTGCCAGTTCCCCGACACGTTCATTAGTGAACTCGGCATTAAATTCAAGCCAGCCACGACCTGATAAATCCAGTGCACAAGTACACAAGCATTCATCCATTGGCAGTGTAAAGCCAAAGCGGCCTATTCCGCGTTTATCACCGAGTGCTTTAGCAAGGGCGTTGCCTAAGGCAATTGCCGTATCTTCGACGGTGTGATGATCATCGATGTGTAAATCACCGCTGACTTGTGCATTGAGCTCAAAGCCGCCGTGAGTGGCAATTTGATCGAGCATGTGATCGAAAAAACCAATGCCGGTAGAGATAACGCTACCACCTTGTTTGTCTAAATTGACACTGACGCTAATTTGAGTTTCATTAGTATTGCGCACTACGGTGGCTGTGCGTTCTTTGACTGTTAACGCGCGGGCAATATCGTTCCAATTAAGGCTCGTTGGGCAATATTTAAATGATTTGAGTCCCATGTTGTTAGCCAAATCAATATCTGTTTGACGATCGCCAATGACATAGCTATTCTCAAAATCGACACGGCCAGCTTGTAGCAAGTCTTTTACCAAGCCAAGCTTAGGTTTTCGGCAGTGGCAATTGTCTTCGTCAAAATGCGGGCAAATCAGCACCTCTGAAAAATTAACACCTTGGGAAGCAAAAATTGCCATCATTTTATCGTGGGCTAAGTCAAAGTCTGCTTGTGGGAAACTTGATGTGCCAAGACCATCTTGATTAGACACCATGATCAATTCATACCCAGCCTGTTGCAGCTGTAATAGTACGGGAATAACGTTAGGTTCAAAGACTAACTTTTCTAGCGTATCGAGTTGTTTGTCGACGCTTGGCTCCTCGACTAAGGTGCCGTCGCGATCGATAAATAAAATTTTACTTCTCATGTCTTATCTCTTTTGAATTCGGTTCAACTTTCAGTATGCTAATTAAAAGTGCTCTAACTACAAGTGTCCTAATTAACAGTGCTGTTGTTAAATGTTCTTTGAGCTAAGCAGCTGTCTGCTTAGCTATGCTAATTAACGCCGCTGTCAGCTTTTTCATTTCTTCACCGCTGCCAATGCTAAATCTCAAGCATCGCTCCAACGTGGGGACTTGTGATTGATTCCTTACTACAATGCCCGCTCGGCCAAGTTCACTAAACCAGTTATCATTGTTAAAACGAACCAGCACAAAATTACCACCAGAGTGATAGACTTCTTCTACACCTTGAAGGGGCGAAATATCATTTGCAAACTGCTGGGCTAGTTGATTGAGTTCGCTTACTTGTTGGCGCATTTGTGCAATGCCATCAACCGTAAGTGCTTGCGCTGCAATATCGCCTACGGGGGCTGAAATCGGGTAGGGCGCAATGACCTTTTTTGCCAGATTAATAATGTGCTGATTAGCCAGCATAAAACCACAACGCAGCCCTGCAAGTCCAAAGGCTTTTGACAACGTGCGCAATACCACCACGTTGTTATATTGATTGATTAAACTTGCGCAGGTTAGCTGCGCTGAAAATTCAATATAGGCTTCATCAACCACAACGATACATTGCTCGCTTGTTGCTTCAATTATCTGCTCAATATCCTCAGGCGTTATGGTTGAACCCGTTGGATTATTCGGGTTACAAATAAAGAGTAACGACGAGTCTTTAAGCTTAGCGGTTAAGTTACTTTCGAGTTGCCAATTTGGCGTTAGCGGCACTTCATTCACTGCAACATTGCAAGTCGCGGCGCTAATGGCATACATGCCATAGGTCGGCGTACAAATGGTAATACTGTCTTTACCGGGTACGCAAAACGTTCGGATCAGTAATTCAATGGCTTCATCGGCGCCGCGCGAGGCTAATATTTGGCTGTTATCTAGTTTGCTATATCGGGCATAGTTTTCAATCAGCTGCGCTGGCTGAAATTCGGGATAACGATTATATGCAGGCTCGTTATTGGCAAAAGGTGATTCATTAGCATTGAGCCAAATATCACCAGAGCCGCCAATACGACGTGCCGATTGATAGGGCGTCATCGTTAATAATTCGGGACGCGCTAGGCGATTAATTAAAGAAACATCACTCATTTGGTTATCCTTTAGCGTTTAATCGAATTGACACAGCATTAGCGTGGGCATCTAATCCCTCAGCCATGGCCAATGGAACAATTGATGATTCTAGATTGTTAAGTCCTTCAAATGACAATTCTTGCACCGTAAAGCGACGTGAAAAATCAGCCAGACTTAAACTTGAGTAGCTGTTACACATTCCGTATGTCGGTAATACGTGATTAGTACCACTAGCGTAATCGCCGGCAGACTCTGGGCTCCACTTTCCTAAAAACACTGAGCCCGCCGCATATATGTCAGTTAATACATCGCGTGGCTGCTCGGTTTGAATAATTAAATGCTCAGGCGCATAGTCATTGGAAATACTAATCGCTTCATCGATATCACGGCACACAATAATTTTACTGTGCTCAAGTGCTGCGCGGGCAATATCAGCGCGACTTAGTGCCGTTAATTGTTCGTCGATAGCAGTTGTCACATCACGCGCCAGCTGCTCACTGTCGGTGAGTAGGATAGTTTGGGAATCGGTGCCGTGTTCTGCTTGAGATAACAAATCCGCTGCCACAAAGGCGCCATTTGCATATTCATCAGCAATTACTAACACCTCCGATGGGCCGGCTGGCATGTCAATTCCTGCTCCGCCAACGGCGTTTGATACTTGTTTTTTAGCTTCGGTAACAAATTTGTTGCCGGGGCCATAAATCTTATCAACACTTGGCACCGTTTGTGTGCCAAACGCCATGGCTGCTACGGCTTGCGCACCGCCAATTTGGTAAATAGTGTCAACGCCGCACAGCTGTGCAGTATATAAAATGACATCAGAGATTGGCGGCGGACTACACAAAATGATATTTTTGCAACCTGCAATCACAGCAGGAACAGCGGTCATCAATACGGTTGATGGTAGTGGTGCGGTGCCACCTGGCGCATATAAACCAACACTGCGAAGCGGTTGAGTGCGCAGTTCACATTGCACCCCCTTAACGGTTTCCACACTAATATCTTGCTGCGTCTGTGCACGGTGAAACTTTTCGATGTTTGATTTAGCCAGTGCGATGGCTTGTTTTAACTCGTCACTAATACTTTGACTAGCGGTTTCAATTTGCGCCGCACTAACAGCAATCTCGTTAAGTGACGTATTATCAAAGCGCTGGGCATAATCGCGCAGCGCATCATCGCCTTGCATCTTAACATTGTCGATAATATTACTTACTTGCGTATGTAACATCGCAGAATCTTCAAGCGCTGGTCTGGCGAGCTGCCGCGTACGCTCTTGTGGTGATAATGAAGACCAAACTAGTGTGCGCATAGTATTTATCCCAGCATTTTTTCAATTGGCATAACAAGAATCGAACTTGCACCAAGGGTTTTAAGCTCTTCCATCGTTTCCCAAAATAGGGTTTCGCTACTCACAGCGTGAACGGCAACCATGCTGTCGTCGCTTGTTGGTAAAATGGTTGGATTCTCTGCGCCGGGTAATAGTGAAACGATTTTATCAACATTAGTTTTAGGCGCGTGTAGCATGATGTATTTTGATTCACGTGCTTGAATAACACCATTAAAACGAGTCATTAATTTATCAAGTAATGCTTGTTTTTCTGGAGATAGAATCTCCATTGATTTAATTAATACGGCTTGGCTTTGAAAGAAAACTTGTGATTCTTTTAAGCCGTTCGCTTCAAGGGTGGCACCAGTAGAAACCAAATCACAAATCGCGTCGGCGATGCCTGCGCGCGGCGCAACTTCTACCGAGCCTTTTAATGTCACATTGGTGTATTTCACGTTTTCACTATCGAGATAGCGAGTGAGTAAGTGCGGATAAGAAGTGGCAATACGTTGGCCTTCAAATTGCTTCACATCGGTGTATTCAACTTCAGTCGGAATAGCCAGCGATAGACGACAACCACCGAAATCGAGACGCTTTAACACTTCATACTCACTAGGCGCATTGGCCGCGATGCGTTCTAGTTCTGTCTCTTCAAGTTCATTCTCGCCAATAATGCCTAGATCACAAACACCGTCCATAATCAGCGTTGGAATGTCGTCATCGCGTACCAACAATAAATCGATAGGTTCGTTGGTACAGTGAGCAATTAGACGTTGTGAGTTGGTATTAAACTTAATACCGCTGCCTTTTAAAAGTTTCTTGGCTTCGTCTGATAGGCGACCTTTCTTTTGGATCGCGATACGTAATCTATTGCTCGTTTGCATTGTTTCATACTCCATAAATAAAAAAACCTCTGGTGAGCCAGAGGTTTTTATTTAACTTATAACCGCTGGCAGAATCGTCATCTTTCCAGCAGAAAATCTCCTGAAAATTACCGGATAATTAGATGATGGCGATGATGATTCAGAAAATTGGTCATTTGTAAGTTAATCGTTAAATTTTGTGTTTCAAAGATGTTAGTAACATTAGGCGAGGGCGTTGGTAAATGCAACGCTTAATTTCATTAAATCATTAGACAAAAGGCTATTACTTATGGCTTTTTTATCTTTGTTAGTAAAACAATATAAATAATCGATTGTTTATAGGGTTAACTATCAGTTTGGTCGTTAACTTGACTATACATGTATGTGTCATCATAAAATATTGCTGCCTAAATTGGTGTAATGATTTATGATTAATGCGTCTCTAAATAATTGAAAATAGTCGAACTTAAGCGGGTCGCGTTAATATTTCGTTAAGTTTAAGAGCACGACTATTCCAATGGACAAAAAAACTATTATTAAAGGAAACACTATGGATAACTTTTCTACAGAAAACTTACAGAACTTGATGAATCAAGGGGCTGAAATGGCGATGTTGTACTTGCCCAAATTAATCCTCGCTTTACTGACCCTGATCATTGGCTTTTGGGTTATTGGTAAGATTGTCAAAGGAACTACTAAGGTACTAAATGCTCGTTCCGTTGAAGCGACATTACAACGTTTCTTATCGAGCTTGATTGGTGTTGGCTTAAAAGCAATGCTTATAATTAGTGTCGCGTCTATGGTTGGCATTGAAACCACTTCATTTGTTGCTGTGCTAGGTGCTGCTGGTTTAGCGATTGGTTTGGCACTGCAAGGTTCATTATCAAATTTTGCAGGTGGCGTACTTATTCTATTCTTCAAGCCGTTTAAGGTTGGCGATGTTGTTGATGCGCAAGGCTATGTTGGTGTTATCAAAGAAATTCAAGTATTTAATACGATTGTAACAACGTTAGATAATGAGCGAGTGATTATTCCAAATGGCGTACTGTCTAATGGTCCTATCAAAAATCTATTTGCTGAGCCAACACGCCGCGTTGATATGACGTTTGGTATTAGCTATGACGACAATGTACAGGGTGCTAAAGAAGTGATCCGTCAATTGGTTTTAGCTGATGAGCGTTTACTAGAAGAAGAAAACGGTCATGAGATCTATGTCAGTGAGCATGCAGACAGTTCAGTTAACTTATTAGTACGTGTATGGTGTAATTCACCTGATTACTGGGGCGTTTATTTTGACATGCATGAGAAAGTGAAACTGGCATTTGATGAGCAAGGTATTACAATTCCTTACCCGCAACGCGATGTACACATGAAAAGTGCTTAATATTCTATGGGTATAATGATAGAGCCAGCATAATTGCTGGCTTTTTTATTGAATGCAAGAGAGATGAGAGGTATTTGTAGCTATTTCAAGTTTGCGAATCAAGATTGTTTTGCTTAAAAATAAAGTAAATTGAACAACAAAAAATCATGCTCATAACTAGCCACACAATAAACGCTACAATACCAAACCAAATACTTGTCTTAATATTTTTCTGATAATAAGTAAGCTTGTTATCAATACTACTTAATTTCGAAACATAGGGGTTCCCAAATGGCGAAGGAATAAATGAAATATTCACTCTATGATTCACAGTTGCAATAACTTGTTGTTGCGTTTTTGACAAACGGGCAAATAGCTCAATATCTTTTTCTGTTGATGATATATGCAATATTTGACGGCCCGCTTTTTTTCCTTCTAATTTAACTAATTTAACTAATTTAACTAATTCACCAACAATCACTTTTGGTTGAGTACCTTGACTACGCCACTTGTACCATTTTATTCCATTCTTTCCTATGTCAATAATCATTGTAATTACCGCTATAGATAGTACAACCAGCATCAATTTAATAAAGAAAACTCTACTTCGCTTACTTAATTTAGAATTCACTATCACACCTACATAAAATTAGGTTCCAGTTAATAATCCAATCTCTTATATGGAATAAGTACCCAAGATATGACTCAAGTTAGTTTTACCAATTAAATCTAAAGAGTCTATTCGTAGCGTGCAGTAGCAACGGAGCTATACATTGACCGTAACAGACTAGCAGGTAAATAATCGACTTTATATATGGATATTAACAAGCATGTTGCTGTTAAAGAACGCAAGGGTGTAGAAAAATGACACAGGAACTCGTTGTAAATGTAGTGATTGGTATTGGTGCCATTAAAATCAATGAGTGCGAGGATCATAATGCTTCCATAGCGTTAAAGATAGACTATCGCGATCTTAGTGGCGATAGTCTATAAAACCGTTATAGTCCGTTGTGATATTGAACATTTGTTGATGCAGGCACAAGGGTATCTAAGGCACTCGATACTTCATGTTGTCCCGCTAGTAACAGTTCAAACTGACGAATTAACTCGGCCTTGTCTGGTGACGCTTTATCACCGGCGCCAATGTTGGTTAGGTCAATCATAAAGCCATCAAACAAGTGGCTTAAATCGTTAATAATTTCCATATTCATAAACTGATCTTGGTTATAAATACTCGGGTAACCGGCTTTTTGCTTGTCGATAGCGAACGAGTCACCTTTTAGATTGGTAATGCTGGTGGACTTGTCACAAGAGAGCATACAGCCGTTATCAATGCGCGGCTTGTCACAACCAACACTTTGCTGGAAGAAACATTGGCGACTGGTCATCAACAAGATTGGATGATAAATGCTATACATCATCTTGAAGTTTTTTGGACGCGCTATCGTTTGAATTTGCTGACGGTTAATTTCATTGGAAATAAAGGCGCCGCTACAATCAAATGATTCTTGTAATGCCAACAATGCATAAGAATTGGTGGTATTTAAAAATGGTCCAGCAATCCACTTGATGCCTAATTCATAAGCGCGACTGGCAATCCCTGTATTATTGGTGACGATGAGCTCTGGCTTCACTTGCTCGAGAATAGTGACAGCTACATCGAAATCTTTACCAATAAGCACGGGTGGGAACCAAGGAATTAAACGTGGATTGTCATTGAGAAAGTCGACGTATTTAGTACAGCCACGTTTATAAGCATCTGGCAGTTTAAAGTAGATGTCTGCATCGGTTAATTCGCCTAAATGTACATCGCTTTCATCACAAATGAGTAAAGATAGGGCGGCTGGTGCATCAATATCGGCTTTAGGGTGTTTTTCAAGTGTTGGTAGTAGCACTTCAGGCAGGATTGCTTGGCCGTCATTGAGTTGTTTGGCTACGTCATTTTTTAAGGCTGTTAAGGATTTAAATGATAAGCTTAAGCCTTGTGCTAACTCATCTGAATTCATTGATTCGAGTGTATATTGCGAGCTATTTAAGTTTTTAAAACGTTTTACTAAATCATCATGCGTTGTATTTGATGATTGCGTGCTCACCAATACTTGATCTGAGTGTATTTCAATGACGCGTACGACAGGTTTACTATTTGGCAGCGGTGACGCTTCAACAATAGTGGCCGTAACCGTGAGCGGCATATTTTCAGCACCGCTAAATGAAAGACTTAGGTTCATTTTTTCGATGCTTAGATATTTAATTTTTTCGTTGACATCAGCTTGCAATGCATCACGCTCTTGCGATAATTCCTGCTTGGTATCGTGAATCTGAACCACTGATATTGCATTTTTAGCATTTAGCGCATGATTAGTTGAGTTATCACGAGGGTTCTCAATAAACATCGATTGGTTTAAGTCGCCTTTTAAGAACTTATTGGTAAGATCGCGATTGAAAACCTTGTACAAACGTTCACCGTCTTGCGTTAATTCGCCTGTTTCTAAATAGCCATCGATTTGTTTTCTAAAGCTATCGATAACGGTGTGTACGTAACTGGCGCCTTTAATTCGGCCTTCAACCTTAAATGAATGAACACCGACATCGACAAGCGCAGGTAAGTCAAAAAATGCTGAATTGTCTTTGAGGTTAAGGGGAAAGTTATTGCCTGAATTGGTGGTTTCATATTCTTCACGGCAGGCTTGAGAGCAGCGACCGCGATTACCTGAGTTACCGACACTGGCGGATGTTGAATAACACAGGCCAGAAAAGGCAACACATAGTGAACCATGCACGAAGACTTCCATAAGTACGTCTTGCTCTTTACCAGCGATCGTCATAGCGGTAATTTCACGGAGATTCAATTCACGGGATAAGTTAACTCGAGACGCCCCAAGTTTTTTCAAAAACGGGATCTGACCAATATTATGAGTCGTCATTTGAGTCGATGCGTGAATATCTAAGGTTGGAAAATGCTTTTTAAGTATATAAAGCATGCCAATGTCTTGCACAATAACGCCATCTAAAGTGGTATTAACCAGTCGACTGAGTAACTTTGCTAGGGTCTTAAATTCACGTTCTAAAATGACAATATTTAATGTCAGAAATATTTCACAATCGTATTGATGGGCCAAGCGAATACAGCCAACCAATTCGTCAAACGAAATATTCGACGCACGGTTTCGTGCATTAAAGGCATCAAGACCACAGTATACGGCGTCTGCACCTGCAATAATGGCGGCTTTGATTGCTTCTATATCACCACCGGGGGCGAGTAATTCAATATTTGGTTTCATGCTCTACAACTTTGCTACTGTGCTATTTTTTTAATGGCGGGGATTTTACGCAGTTATTAGCAATGATGATAGATCTATCTAGTTTGGTAATGTCTAGAGATGGTAGAATATGTGAATTAATAACCGAATTTAACCTATTTATTAGAAGAACATTAGTTGATGCGTGACTTTCCATATCTCTATTCTTTACGAAATTGCCCGTTTGCGATGCGCGCTCGACTCGCAATTTATAAATCCGCACTGCCCGTGGCCATTCGAGAGGTTGACTTACGCAATAAACCCAGCGCCATGCTTAAAGACTCTCCTAAAGCGACTGTGCCTATTCTCGTTGTATCGCCTAGTCTAATTCTTGAAGAAAGTTTGGAAGTAATGCTATGGGCGTTAGCACAAAATGATCCGCAGAATTTATTACGTCACGATGACGATGATAAGTTCAACGACATACTGGCGCTAATTTATCGATTTGATAGTCAATTTAAATCGGCGCTTGAAGATTATAAATGCGCGAAACGCTATCACGAGGATAATCTCAGTGACCAACGTGCCGTATGTGAGGTATTCATCAAGGACTTGGAGCAACGATTAGCTGGGCACCAATTTGTTTTGGATAATCGAGAAAGCCTAGTGGATATTGCTATTTTACCCTTTATCAGGCAATTTGCTCGTGTTGAGCGAAAATGGTATGTCCAATCGCCGTATCCGCATGTGAAGCGCTGGCTTAACAGCTACTTACAACATGCTATATTCTCAAAAGTAATGACTCAATTTCCATGTTGGCAATCTGGGGATGCTCCTGCAATTTATTGTGCTTAATTCTACTTACCTATCCTGCTTGAAATAAAAATGCCGCTATCATCAATGATGCGGCATTATCGATAATAATTAGATAACTTGGAAACTAGTCGAAGTGTAGCCAATTTAGTTGTAAATCTGCTTGCTCTTGGCCATCTTTATACTGGGTCATTTTTACAACGCTGTAATTTAATGAAGGTGCAATCCAGATCAGAGTATTACGCGTTGAGTTTTCACGAACTCGGCGCAATTTAATTGCTTCGAATCGGCCAATAGGTGTTTTGACTGTTTCTGTTCCTACACGTTCAAATATGTAATTGGTTTCTTTTCCACGACGGACCATGTGATAAGACAGTATTTTCTTCTTTTCAATGAGATCTTTACGCAGTGCTAATTGATAAATGAGTGGATCAAACGTGAGCTGAATAGGACGAAAGGTCTTCTCATTGTTTTTATAGACAGACGTTATGCTTTCTTTTGAAAACTGAATTGTTTCTTCGCGATCCCGCCCAGTACCGGTGCGCTCATAGCGATAATTCTTTGACACGAAAATATCTTTATCAATCGAAAACTCACTGTTCTCTTTTCTCGTATCTGAAAGTAATAGCCATTTAATGTTGCTGCTTGATGACAATTTATAGCCGTCTTGCGTCGTTGCGAGTTTTCTGTGCCCTTTGCCCAGTTCGCTGCCTTTTCTAAAGAGCGCGTAACTTGCTTGATAGGGGGCTAAGGCATTTGCCTTTTCTGGAATATTCATTTCGCTTGTTGATGCAAAAGATGGCACCGCAAATAAACAAGTCGCTAAAAATGCTGAGCGTTTTATTATTTTTATCATATTTTGTTGTTCCTAATTGGCGGTATGCAATATAAAAGCGTTACAATACCGATATCTAGTAAAGGTATAATGGTTTGTATAAGTGATGCAACAGTGGCAAGCTGATTTTTTTAAGAAATCGCCTATTTTTAATGATTTAAATCGTCTTTTAGGCCATAAAGGTTGGTTGAGTTGGCCAAGTTGCGAAGAATTAAACAAATTACTACCCAATGATTTGGCTAATTATCAAGGTCAACCCTTAACCTTGGTTGAACAAAATGACGAATTGCTAAGCGATGGTATTTATTACGAGCAACGAATTTTTGAACAAGGGCTTGTCCCCACGCGTCCTGCGAATTGGCATGACTTCTTTAACGCCCTTATCTTTTTACTTTTCCCACAAACTAAAAAAGAAATGAACCGTCTTCATGTGGAACATATGGTGCAGTATGGTAGTCATAAGCGTACGCCGTGTCGTGACGCAATCACATTATTTGATGAATGCGGTGTGATCATTGCTTACAGTGACGACGATATAATGGAGCATTTAAGCAATCATGAGTGGCGTGAAGGATTTGTTGATAAAAGATCATTCTGGAACAAAAAAGTGAGTGCAACAATAATCGGCCATGCTAATTATGAAAAATCACTCGATCCTTACATCGGATTTACTGGTAAAGCACTGTATTTAAA
>CAJXRU010000037.1 GCA_913060565.1 uncultured Gammaproteobacteria bacterium
TGACTTAACGACACATCTTATGCCTAGTATTTGGCGCGCTTCTCGACTTGCTGAAGTCGAGCATCTTCAGGTAGTTTGGGTATTTCTAGCGATGTCTCCTTGTAGTCTATTAGCTAGCTAGTTACACTTTTAGCAATTTTTTATAAGAGAAAAAACAATGAATAAAAATATTCTCACTAGCGCCTTAGCAATCGCCATTGGCACTGCAACATTAACAGGCTGTCAGCAGGCACCGTCTAGCAATGTTGTCGTCGAACAAAATGTCGTTTCAGCAGAGCAGCAAGCCCAGCAATTTTCAGCGCAGTTTATTGAATCACTATGGCAGCTATCACCAACATGGGCGCTTTATAGCGGCTATCAAAAATATGCAGACAAGTTAGTCGTTCCTGATGACTTCTCTCGTCAGCAAACGCTTGATTTCGTAAAGGCACAGCGCGCGATGCTCAGTGCAATTAATACCGATGAGTTATCACCAAGTACGCGAATTGATATGGCCTTGGTTAAAAACACGCTTGATTCGATGGAATGGAATATTACTACATTTAAGTCATGGCAATGGCAGCCAACGCAATATAATGTTGCCGGTGGTTTCGCGCAGATTATTAATGGAAAATATGCACCGTTAGATGAGCGCCTTGACTCTGTGCTAAAACGTCTGAAACTCGTGCCTCAATATTACGCCGCAGCACGTGCCAATATCGAAAACCCGACACTAGAACACACAAAACTAGCGATCATGCAAAACAAAGGCGCTTTGGGGATTTTTTCTGACGATCTAATCGAAAAAGCACAACATTCATCGATGAGCAATGATGATAAATCACTCTTTGAATCACGTGTATTAGAAGCGCGCCAAGCAGTGATGAGCCATATTGATTGGTTAGCAAGCCTCAAACAAGATCTCGACAAAAACGGCGCCCGTAGTTTCCGCATCGGCAGCGATTTATATGAACAGAAATTCGCGTTAGATATTCAGTCAGATTTAAGTGCCAATGAACTTTATCAAAAAGCACTGAACGACAAACAAGTAGTACTTTCTGAAATGGCTAAAATTAGTGACAAATTGTGGAGTAAATACTTCCCTAACACAGCTAAGCCTAGTGACAAACAAGCCATGATCAGCCAAATGATCGAAAAACTGTCCGTAAAGCATGTTAAACGCGAAAACTTTGTCGAAGAAATTCGCAATCAAATTCCTGCGTTAGAAGCCTTTGTTATCAAGAACAACTTGATAACACTGGACAAAGACAAGCCGTTAGTAGTGCGTGAGACACCTGAGTACATGCGTGGCTTTGCAGGCGCATCAATCAGTGCCCCTGGGCCATATGATAAGAAAGCGAACACCTATTACAATGTAACACCGCTAGACAACATGAACGAAGAGCAAGCAGAGAGTTATCTACGTGAATACAATCATTGGGTGTTACAAGTGTTAAACATTCACGAAGCAGTACCAGGCCATTACACGCAGTTAGTCTATTCAAACCTATCGCCAAGCTTAGTAAAAAGCTTATTCGGCAATGGCGCGATGATCGAAGGCTGGGCTGTTTATTCTGAGCGTATGATGCTAGAAGAAGGCTACGGTGATTTCGAACCTGAATTGTGGCTAATGTATTACAAATGGAACCTACGTGTAATCACTAACACTATTCTTGACTACGAGATTCATAATAAAGGAATTAGCAAAGAACAAGGCCTAGCCTTAATGATGGACGGCGCTTTTCAACAGCAGGCAGAAGCTGAAGGGAAATGGCATCGTGCGACAGTATCGCAAGTGCAGTTAACAAGCTACTACTCTGGCTATCGTGATATCTACGACTTCCGCGATGAATACAAAGCGCTGAAAGGTAAAGACTACAATGTAAAAGCCTTCCACGATGAGTTTTTAAGTTACGGCAGCGCACCAGTGAAGTTTGTGCGTGAGTTGATGATGGAGAAGTAATTCTTCTCTCAATAAAAAGGAGAGTTCAGTAACCTGAGCTCTCCTTTTTTAAACACCATATTGAAAATACTATAGTTAATTTTCAATAGTTATTTTAAATGTCGCGATTGTTTTACTAGTATCGAAATGAACACCTTGCATAAAATCAGTATCTGTGCGAGCTGAATCTAGCAATACAATTACTTCAGCGGGATTTGATTTGTCATTTCCAGATGTAAAAGATAAACCGTCATCACTACCTGCATCATATACTTTTAATTCGAATGTCAGATTATCTTTCCATTGATTGTTTTCAAATAAAACAACACTATCAATTCCTACAAACCAATCAGGACTTGGTGCGATCATAGAGGCCATAGATAACAATGGATGAGATTGGTTAACTGAAAATGTTACTGACGTCATAGAATCACCAACGCCAATACCATCACCTTCAATCTTAGTCTGCGCATAGCCATCTGCAATGTGTTTATCGAGTTCTGGAATTATCGTTGCTCGATTTCCTGTCTCGGCAACTTGAACCATTCCAGGTGTAGATAACATAGAGCTTTCAAACATATGCATTTGTTCGTTATGAGTAATGCCAATTAATGGAGAAAAATGAGCAGAGCCCTCAGGATAATTAGTCGGAAAATCAGTCCCGTTCCATGTAGAAGTGAATTCTAATTTATAAGTTACTTCTGTGGGGGCTGGTGTTGGTGTTGGTGTTGGTGTTGGTGTTGGTGTTGGTGTTGACGAATTCCCACCACACCCAGTTAAAAATAAACAACTTATTATCTTACAATAAAATTTATTCATCTAATTATTTCACCTATTTAAAGTTAAACGATATTCTTCATAATTCAGTTTACCGCTCTATTACTTAACCAACCAGAAAAAAACATAATAGACTGACTTCATTGGCTATTAAGACTTCCCTTATAATTCATTGACTTGATATATCAAGTAGCCTACCTATTAAGTTCTAAAAGTTTGGTCAACTATAAGATTATATTAAAATTGAGTATTTTTCGCCCTTAAGGATACCACCTTTTCAGCATCTTTTTTGTTAGCAACCCAAACTAAATCGCAAATTCCGTCTTTGGGATTGAAACCGGTGGGCGTTGTTAATAAAATATCTCTAATCTTTTCGTGATCAAATTCATGGCAAGCTATATCCAAAGCATCCAACACTGATTTATATTTGTCCCAAGGTAACATTGCTTCGTGGGCCGTCATTATTCTTTCGTGCTCAGTACCTGTTACATTGTCTCCAATAAGTAACTCTTCATATAACTTCTCTCCAGGGCGTAAACCGGAGAATTCTATCGAAATATCACCATCAGGATTGTCAGCATCTTGTACCCTAAATCCACTCAAGTGAATCATTTTAGAAGCTAAATCAACAATTTTTACTGACTCTCCCATATCAAGTACAAACACGTCCCCCCCTTTCCCCATTGCACCAGCTTGAATAACTAGTTGTGAAGCCTCAGGAATTGTCATAAAGTAACGAGTAATCTCAGGGTGTGTAACTGTTATAGGCCCACCAAATGAAATTTGTTTTCTAAATAAAGGAACAACAGAACCTGACGAGCCTAGAACATTACCAAATCGAACCATGCAAAAACGTGTATTATGATTTTCTTTAGCGAGTGCCTGTAAAGATAATTCCGCCATTCGCTTCGTTGTTCCCATAACATTTGTGGGTCTAACGGCCTTATCTGTAGAGACCAGAACAAATGTTTCCACATTAGCTTCAATAGCTGCGCGCGCAGTAAACACAGTCCCGAAAACGTTGTTACGAACGCCTTCAATTACATTATGTTCAACTAGTGGTACATGCTTATAAGCTGCAGCGTGATACACAGTTTGAACATTAAAAGAAGTCATTACGGCTTTGACTCTATTTTCTCGCTGAACAGACCCCAGAATAGGTAAGACTTCTAGATTCAAATCGCTTGACTTAATTAATTCCGACAGTTCTTTCTCTATACTATAAAGTGCAAATTCAGATAATTCGAATAATATAAGTGTTTGAGGCTTTTGCTTTATTATTTGACGACATAACTCTGAGCCAATGGAGCCACCGGCTCCGGTAACCATAACAACCTTGTCTTTAATATTGCTACTCATTAACTCTTTTCTAGGTACTACTAAATCACGCCCAAGTAAATCATCGACGTCAACTTCTTTAATATCACTATAAAGTTTATTGCCGCTGACAAGATCTGCCATAGCCGGTAATGTAAGTACTTGTACAGCTAAAGGTTCAAGAGAAAGCAATATTTGTTGACGACGTGAATGAGGAACGCTAGGAATAGCAAGTAACACTTTTGTTACTGAATTCTCAGAAACCAATTTTTTAATAATACTTGGGGAGTGTACATAAACTCCTTGAATCACTGTACCATGTAATGAATAGTCATCATCAACAAAAATATAAGCACTATACTCAGGGCTCTGTGCCAAAGCCGTTACGAGCTGACGCCCACTAACACCTGCTCCATATATTACAACTGACTCTCCTTCCTTCTTCATACCAGAACCAACGAGTGCACGAATAATGGCACGAGAACCACCAATAAATATCAATGCGAACGCCATATAAATAACGGGAACAGTACGTGGTAAGTCTACTTGAACAAAATAAGAACAAATAACTAACACTAATGAAGAAATACATACACCAGCTAAGATTGAAGTTAACGCTTGGACTCCCATAAAACGAAGAATAGCCCGATACAAGCCTAATTTGATAAATGCCCAAATGCTGAGAGGCCATAAACTAATAATTAATAACCAGTAACCACTTTCAAAAAATACATCAATTTGGTCAATTCGCAGTAAAAGAGCAGCCCAAAATGCGCAAATAATAAATAAAGAATCTACAAAAACACTAATAAGTCGTTTTTTAGTTCTATTTAATGAAAAAAGAAGCTGCATAAATTTCATCATAAAATCCTGTGATAAGAAGTAATCAAAGTTCTTGTAATTGACACACTAAGATAAACCCTACTAAGTTGTAGCAGGGTTTATCTTATCATCGTAACAAACAACTTACTTAATTGTTGCTTTCGTCATAACATCGATAATAGCATTGCAAGTATCAAGCATATTCTCATCCGTTAAAGTAGGATGAACTAAAAACATTAAACTCGATTCACCAAGCTCCATGGCGACTTTAAGCCTCTCTTTTGGTCTAAACCCAGTATTATCAAATGCTTTTTCTAGGTAGACCTCAGAACATGAGCCTTGAAAGCACGGAACATTGAGCGATGTTATTTCACTTACTATTCTGTCTCTACTCCATGACTCATTAAGCATTTCCTGATTTACAAATACATAATGCTTGTATTCTGCATGTTCTACATATTCAGGGACTTCAACTAATCTAATTGAATCAAATTGCTGGAAAACCTCATCAATCAACTTAGCGTTTTTTTGTCTCTTAGCTGTCCATTTAGACATCTTTTGCAATTGAATACGACCAATTGCAGATTGCATCTCGGTTAATCGCCAATTAGTTCCGAAACTGTCATGTAGCCACCTAAACCCAGGTGGATGTTCCTTATTATAAATTGAATCCCATGATTTACCGTGGTCTTTATAGGCCCACATTTTTTTCCATAAAGATTCGTCATTAGTCGTGACCATACCGCCTTCACCACCAGTTGTCATAATCTTATCCTGACAAAAAGACCAAGCTCCAATATGGCCAATAGAACCAACTGAACGACCTTTATACTTAGCTCCATGAGCTTGGGCACAATCTTCGATCACATAGAATCCGTGCTTTTCACTCAACGCCATAATGTCATCCATTTCTGCTGGCATCCCAGCTAAATGAACTACGATTACAGCTTTTGTTTTTGGAGTAAGAGCCTGTTCTATCGTTTCAGCGGTAACTCCTTGACTATTTAAATCAACATCAGCAAATACGGGAGTTGCACCAGCTGTCACAATACTACTTGCAGATGCCAAAAAAGTTCGAGGAGTGGTAATTACTTCATCACCACTGCCTATTTCTAAAGCTTTAAGTGCAATGTCAAGAGCGAGAGTTCCATTGGCTAGTGCCACTGCAAACTGAGCGTCAGCCCATGTAGCAAACTCTCGTTCAAACTCTCGCCCTTCGGAACCAGTCCAGTAATTGACTTTATTTGATAAAATAACTTTGCTAACAGCATTGGCTTCTTCTTGGGTAAAGCTAGGCCATGGAGAGAAATGAGTGTTTAACATATTAACCCTTAATTACTTTTGCTGGATTCCCATATGCAGTTACACCAGCTTGAATATCCTTTACAACAACAGAACCAGCACCAACAATGCTAGACTTACCTAGATTTAAACCTTGCTTAACAGAACTTCCAATACCTAACCATGCATAATCAAAAATACTACATCCGCCAGCTAAGCTTGCAGACGGACTAATATGAACATAATTTCCAACATAGCAGTCATGCTCAACTACAGCATTCGAATTAATAATTACTCCAATACCAATTTCTGAAAATGAATTAATTATCGCTCCGGCAAATATTACTGTTGCATCAGAAAGCGTTGAATATTTACTAACAATAGCTGATGGATGCACTAAAGCAGGAAGGTCTAAGCCATTTTTTAGAAGTAACGATATCTTATCAGCTCGAATAAAATTATCTCCAATGCCAACTGCGGCACAAGAATATTCTTCTTTTCGACACAACAAGTCTTGCGTACTACCAAAGATCGCCCAGTGCTCAATTGATTTTTTCTGGGGGTAAGCGTCATCATAAAACTCGATTAAAAAATTATTAAGTTCAGCTATTTCCGCTACAACTTTACCATGCCCACTGGCGCCCAAAATTGCAATTTTTTTCTTATTCACTATTAGGGCCTTTAAATGCCTCTATGCTAACGTGATCGTTTGCGTGTATTCCCTCGCGAATAAACACTTTTCTAACGGTCATAAGCAATATTCTCAAGTCCAGCAAAATGTTTTGATTTTCAACATACCAAACATCAAGTTTAAACTTCTCTTCCCAGCTGATTGCATTACGGCCGTTAATTTGTGCCCAGCCTGTCAGGCCAGGTCGAACTTCATGTCGCCTAGCTTGCTCCTGAGAATATAAAGGTAAGTATTCCACAAGCAAGGGACGAGGACCGACAAGACTCATGTTACCTTTTAAAATATTCCATAGCCCAGGTAGTTCATCTAAGCTCGATGCACGCAGCTTAAGACCAAATGAGGTTAATCTTTCGGAGTCAGGTAGCGCATTCCCATCTTTATCAAACGCATCTCGCATACTCCTAAATTTGATCATTTCAAATACCTCACCATCTAAACCTGGACGTTTCTGCTTGAACAACACTGGCCCCCCAAGCTTCACACGAATGAGAATAGAAACGATTAAAAGTAGTGGCAAAAATACAATTAGAGCAATTATTGAAACAACAATGTCAATCATTCTCTTCATTTGACGACCTCCGTTACCCATTTTACCCACTTATCAGAGAGTAAATTACGGTCAAACTGTTGGAGTGCTAGCGAGCGCGCATTAATTCCCATTGGAAGTAAGCTGGTTCTATTCGCCATAGCGTGCTCAAGTGCGTCCGCAAAAGCAATAGAATTATCGGGCTCTACTGAATATCCACACTTATGTTCTTTTATCATACCTGCTAACCAACCTGGGTAATTATTTAATACAGGTAATCCAGCAGAAATATAATCAAAAAATTTATTTGGAGACGTTCCAAAGTAGAAAGCAGGTACGTTAGCTAAAAGTTGAAGACCTATATCAGCACTTGACATTAGTCCAGCGAGTTTTGCTTTATTAACAGGCGGATGAAATATAACATTTGATAAGCCCTCTGCACTAGCTCTTGATTGCAATCCTTCTTTAAGTTTACCTTGCCCAACCAAAACAAGTTTAATGTCGTTGCGGCCTCTGCTCTGCAATTCTTTTGCCGCATCAAGTGCGGCATCTAGGCCATTAGCGACACCATGCGTACCTGTAAATATAGCCATTAAATCAGTCTCAGAAACACCTTCTGGGCGCCATGCATCGACTTTAGAAGCAAAAATATTTAAATCACAACCATTAGGTATGATCTCAATTTTATCCTTTAATACTCCACGAGCAGCAATACCATCGACTATTCCTGGTGAAAGACCAATACATCTATTCGCAGAGCGATACGAAACCCATTCTAATAAAGACATTAAACTTAATATAACTGGGTTTTTTATAACTCCCATCTGCTTGGGCAATTCTGGCCATAAGTCCCTAACTTCGAAAACAAACGGTTTTCTTCTAAGCCATCGTGCTATTATCCCTGGAATACCCGCCGTTAATGGCGTAGTAGTAGCAAAAAGTACATCATAATCTTTAGTTAGAGCCAGACCCATACTTTTAAATGCAAACTGTAAAAAAGTAAAGCTACGTTTAACCAAACCGTCATTATTTGAGTAACTCAAGTCAAACTCAATTATGTTAATACCATCCACAGTACCGACCCTTTTTCCTTTTATAAAATCATTTAAAAGGCCTGTTTTACCACCGGAATAACTGCCGCACACCATAGTGACCTGATGCCCACTTTGAATCGCTTTTTTTGCCATTTCATAGGAACGTATACCCGCAGAACCTTTTGGCGTAGAAAAATGTTGATGAAAATAAAGGATGTTCATTTAAATTATAACTCTAAAATCAAATGTTAATAGAATATTCTATATGATAGAGAAGTACCATAAATAAGTTTTTTCAGTAATGTACCAATTTTTAAATTATAATTAATGTTCAAAATTAGCGTTCGTTTGTTACTTCTTTCTGCGTTACAGGGCTTCCAGTTTTTGGCTCCCTTTTAATCAAGACAACACTTCCGTGAGACACACAAAAACTAATAAACAACCAAAATTCAGGACGCTGCCAAAAAGTAGAGCTAACTAATAGCCTTCCCATGGGTAAAATAAAGAGAATTAGGAATACAATTTGTAAATATTTGTCAGGCACTCTTGAAAAGTCATAAGTATAAATTAAAATAAAACCTATGAGTAATAAGAAACCTATCACTCCAAAATTAGCTAATAAATCTAAAAAAATGTTATGGTAATACGTCGATTGAAGGTCAATATAAACAGAGTTTAATGGCGCCCCCCAAAGTGGACTATCATAAAACCTCTGAAGCGCAGCTTCATAAAACAAATCTCGCCCAGATGATACACTGGTAATTGACACACCAGTAATTAGCATCTGCATCTTATCAACTGCATATGATTGAATCCCAAATTCTTCCAACAAACTTGCTAGTCCCATAATGAGACTTGTAGAAAACACTAAAAGAAGTAGAAGTGAAAAAGTAAAAATCCAAACTAATTTTTTGGAAACCCTAAAGATATATACGTAGAAAACTAAAAAGACTATCAGAGTCAGGCTGGCTCCTCGAGCACCAAAAACTAGTAACAAAACTAAAGAAGCTAACAGTAAAAAAGCTGTAGTAAGCCTATAATTTCTTTCAATATTTAGATAGCAAAAAGAAAACACAACGGTCGGTAATAACGCATAACCAAAACGCATGTAGTTGACATCACCATTATAGTAAAAAGCGGTAAACGGAAAGTAAAATATAGCGAGAAAGTTTATCCATGCTAATACCCTACCGTACTTTAAGAATGTTTGATAACAAAAAGAGAGGCCACCACACATCACACCAAAAACACCTATAGTCAAAAACGAAAGTAACATTGTAAGTGCGACATTCCCTTCCGAATTTGCAACGCTGTATTCAAAGGGGATTTTGCTTAATATGAATAATAATGGAATAAACACGATAAGCAGCATCGATAACCGTATTGTTTTTATACCAACTAGGGTTACATAACCTCCTAATATTAGACAAATTAATGGAATCGATGCATTGCTAGATAAAAATAAATTAATTGGAATTGTTAAGCCATAAATAAAAAGCAGTAAAACTACCACCAATGAATTATTTTTCTCTAACTGACTGCTTGAACCTCTATAGCTCATTTATCTTCCTATGCTATGAAGAATGAATAACTATATTCACTCTCCAATAAAATACGTTTCATATTTTTTTTCTTCTAAAAATTCGACCCAGTCAAGAAAGCTATTCTTTACAATAGTATCACTCTTAAACGTATGTATTCCAAATAGATTAGCCATAAAGTCCAGCATTTTATCTATTGCTAAGAATCGAATATTATTCCAAAATAGGCCTGTGTGGTTTTCCCTCACAAGACGATTAAGATAAATAGAAAAACTATGAAAATTAATATTGATATATTCTAAATTATCTAAATGAGGTTTCACTGATTCAATGCTTAAAAAATCAGGTGATAAATTTTGTATTTCAACTCTTTTCTTTATCGACATGAGTTCTACAGTAGTGACAGGATACTCTAACACCTTACCCTGACAATTGACCTGATTAGTGTTGCTTAATTTTCCGGTAATCAGATTTATATTTGGCTTATCATTTTTTGACATTGTTGAGCTATATTTAAAGCCCGCCTCTTCTAATGCTGAGTAATAAAACTCATTGCGTCTAAAACCGCCAGGCCTAAATGCGTCTACGTCACAATCTAAATCCGTAAAAAAATCCTTAGAGAAACGTAGCATACTCACTTGTTGCTCTTGATTATAAGCACCAAAGTCATCTGAATCACATTCAAAATCCATTGGTAACTCAAAGGCATGAAGATGTGATGCTATCTTAATATTTTCGAAGCTTTTAAGACTTAAAACCAAGCATTTAATGAGGTCTAAATACTCTGTATTATCTATACTCTTTTGCTTTGAAGATAAACTGATAAAGAATGTTGCTTTCAAGTTACGCTTTCTAAGCTCATGAGCTATAAACATTGCGCCCAAATAGACGCCTGCCAAAGAGTTTTTATTCTTACTAATACCTGAAACAATGGTCTCGATATCTACTGTAATATATGTTTTTTTCATTTTGATAACTTAATTTTTAATTGTTTTAATTTCTGCACGAAGTAACTTCCTAAATACTTAGATAAATAGTTATACATGCCAAAAATAAATGAGTTATGTATGAAATGAATTGTCTCGCCCACATCTGTAAAAATGGGGTTAAATGAAAGTTTAAACTTTTCAACCGCGGGGGGGCCACCACATGAAATATCATAATATGAACAGTTCTTTTCTCCAGCTAAACGAATGCCTTCCATTTGGAGAAAGTATCCAGTATTCAGATCTGGAGTATGCCTATGCACACCGCCCATTGTATAATGCAATGATTTACTTGAACGTTCCAAAAGAATCGCCCCTTGAAGCTCATCATTGTACCACGCAGTAAGTAAATGGGCTCGACCATGCTTTGACATAGAAATGAGGGCTGTTGACATCTCCTCCCAACTTCTTACGCTGTATCCTTTTTTACCAGCATTATCTTCAAAACACGAATAAGCTTGTTTTAATTCATTTTCCGTTTCAGCTAATTTTACGGTCAAGCCTTTACGATACGAAGCTCTTACGTCTCTACGTGCCTTCTTAGAAAATGATTCAATTATCCTCTCTGGTGCTAATTGTTCATCATGCTCATCTTTTAAGGCTATTAGGTTATATGATTCGATTGAAGGTACTTTAGTAAATACTTTTCCTTTTCTTCCTTCTTTTTTGGCCAGAAAGCTTAGGTTAGCAGGTAATGCTATTTGAGAAACACAAGCATTTACCTCTTTTGCTCTACTAACAAACTTTTCCACAAAAGCATCCGCAAGATCAATATCTCTGTATGTTGGGCCGTAGGAGCAGATATACACTTTCAAAAACAAGAACTTTACGATGATATTAACTGATCCAATTAGAATATTGTCTTCACTATCCACGCATATTATTAATTCCCAATCAAAGCCATATTGCTCATAGGACTTTACCCTATCCATTGTCTGTAAAAATGAGCCAGATTCATTACTTAAAATAAATTCATTCCATTTTTCTGTATATTTAGGTTCTTTAGTAACAAGCCACTTCACCATTTAACGATTATCCTCATACAACAAAATTTACACTATACTTTCAAAACTTTACTAAAGTTGAGACCTAATACTTTTTTTGAAAAAAAATATGAAATAAGTAGCGAAAGTAAACTCAATACAACCCCTACTGCCAATTTAACTGATTCAAAAGTAACGACGCTTAAAATAGTTACAAACGATATATATATCACTACAAAAAACAATACCCGCAACATTAAACCATTGTATTTAATCGAATAAAGTTTATTAACAATAAACATCATAATTATCAAATGAAGAATCGCAGTTACAACAATCGACCAACCTAGACCAACTAAACCGTAATTATGAAAAAAGAACAAATTACAGCCTAACTCAATTAATCTAAGGACTAATGCACACGCAATAAAAACTTTAGTATCCCTTTTTACAACAAGAATCAAATCAAACTGATTAGACAAAATAGTAATCAGGGTTCCAAAAACACCTATTTTTATAAAGTCGATGGCAACTATAAACTCTTGTGAGAATAGGAATGGCAGCGCAAATGGCAAAATAAAGATAAAAATAACAAATATTGGAAGACATATCGTTAAACTTACCATCGACTGCTTATTCAATTCATTTAGAATTTTGTTATTGTCTTCAAAAACGGCTGCAATTCTTGGATAATAGTCTGTTGTAACAGCATTTATTATTACGCTAAAGTATCCAACCATCATGAGGATACCAACGTTGTAATATCCCAGCTCTGTCAAACTACTTTTATGAACAATATATAAAGATGTAAAAAAGACAGTTAGATGACTCAAAATGGTCGCAAATGATAATGCCAAGCCAGTCTTAATTATAGGCCGAGCCAATTCGCCCCAATTATTAGATAAAGGGGTATTGATAAGCTTTATTTTTTTGACATAAATACTAGAAACAAACAATGCAATAAGAGGCGTTAGCACCAATACAGGAATAATTCCGCTATCTTTAAAAAACACGTAGATCAAACAAGATAAAACAACGCTAAGTAGAGAGGCTATAATATTTGCTTTTGCTAGATATACAAGTTTCCTCATTCCTTTCAAAATAGCAAGTTGCCCTTCCCAAAATATAATGAATGTAACTGCTATCCCTAAGAAAATAAAATCATAAAAACTCAAAGCCTCTGCGGAAAAAACATCTCTGAAAGGTATAATTAAAAGTACAATAACGAAACCGAATAATGATGTTAATAATAATAATCGGTGAGTCAACCTTATCAACAGAGAATATTTTTCTTGATCGTTTTTTGCATTTTGTTCTGAAATATCTTTAACAACACTCTGAGATACTCCAAGTGAAGCAGTGGTTTTAATTAAACCGCTTAACGATGTCAACAGACCAATTAAACCTATTCCTGCTGGGCCTAGCATTACAGCTGCGACTTTATTGACAATAGCTTTCCCTGCAACACTAACAACCTGAACAAAACCAAAGAGAAGAGTAGTCTTAAATGTGTCATTGTAACTTTCTTTACGTGACATGATTTTTTACTTATCTTTCTTCATTGGCAAAGAGTATTTATTCTCCTGCATCTTCCCTAAAAGTCCCATGCAGGCACCTTTTGACATCCAAATATAATCCTTGATTATTGAGAACTCACCCATTACTACATGCTTTAACGCCTTAAATACAGCCCCTGAGATCATAAATAGAAAAACAATTACTGAGCGAAATAAACCATAATGCTTCTTTGCGACATAAACTTTATTTCTACCTGCCAAGTATTTAGTAAATGACTCTCGACGATCAGTCGGAGAAGAGGGCGCATTTATATGTTGATGCCAAGATCGCGCACTCTTAACTGACGCCATTTTAAAGCCAAGCTTTTTAGCCCTAATTCCCATATCTACTTCATCTGAGTACATAAATAATTTGTTATCCTGAATACCAACTTGTTCGTAGAATTCTCTTTTCGCAAGATTTGCACCACCGGTAACAGCCTCACAATAATTGATATCCTCTTTAATATCATTAATATGAATGCCATCACAATAAGGCTTCATAATTAACATTTTTGATATACCACAACCAAAATCAGAATTAACTAAAGAGTCTGCGTTTAATAAAATAGGGGATACCATTCCGAGTTTTTCTTCTGAATTAAGTACTTGATGCAGTAACGTAGTTGCCGCCTCTCCCATTTTTATATCGCTAGCTAAGAGCATGATAGAATCGACCTCACTCAATGACAGTGCATATTTTATGCCATCATTATAAGCACCAGTACAGCCACCATTACTGTTTCTGCGAATAATATGCGACTCAGTAAACTTCTTTGTTAACGTATCGAAATATTCATCCGTTGAGTTATTATCTACAATTATATGAATAAATAAGTCATTCTTATATTCATTGTAATGCTGATACCATTCATTCAACTTAAAATCATCATTATACGTGATTGTTATACAGGCTATTTTCATGTTTAATTCTTTTAACTATATATGCTACTTTGAACTTAATTCTTGCTTAACATAATCTAATGTCAATAGTAGCTCTTTCATTTCTTGAACGGTTAGCTGATCGGCATTATCAGAATTAAATTCAATATCACTCAAATCAGGCCCTTTAGTTTGAACATATGATGTGTAATTTAAATCACGCATATCTGCAGGAACTCTGAAAAAATCTCCAAGCTCGTCTGCTTTTGACATTTCTTCTTTACTACAAAGCGTTTCACTCATTTTTTCTGCGTGACGTGCGCCTATTATCTTAATGTCATTTTGTGATTTAAAAAGCTCACTCAGTGCTTTAGCCAACGTCAGGATATCCGATGCAGGTGCTTTCTGGACAAATAAATCACCTGGTTTTGCGTTTTTAAACGCAAACAAGACTAGATCTACAGACTCTTCTAAAGACATCATAAACCTTGTCATTTTAGGGTCAGTAATTGTAAGCGGAGAGCCCTCTTTAATCTGCTTAATAAATAATGGAATGATTGACCCTCTCGATGCCATTACATTACCATAACGAGTAACACTAATAACAGTATCGTTTTTAACGGCTCGAGCATCACGAGCTTTTGAAATTGCCAACTTTTCCATTAATGCTTTACTAATACCCATAGTATTAATTGGGTACACAGCCTTATCAGTACTTAAGACAACAACTTTTTTGACCTTATTAACTAAAGCAGCCTCAAGCACATTTTCTGAACCTTGAACGTTTGTTTTGACTGCCTGCATGGGATAAAATTCACATGAAGGTACTTGCTTTAACGCAGCAGCGTGAAAAAGGTAATCAACACCCGACATTGCAGAATTAATACTTTGAAAATCTCGAATATCACCAATTATGAAATTTAACTTGTCACTTTTGTAGCTAATTCTCAACTCTTCCTGTTTTTTTTCATCACGGCTAAAAATACGTATCTCTTTCAGATCAGAATTAATAAATTTTTCTAAAACTGCACTACCAAAAGATCCAGTTCCACCGGTTATCATCAACACTTTATTAGTGAACATCTTTGAATTACTCTCCACTTTATTTGAATTTACTTATTTATGAGTTCTAAAATACTATTTAATTCTTCTACGATTTTGTCTAAATCGCTTTTATCTAACCAATAACCGCACGGCAGCGCTATAATCCGCTCTTGGATACTTGCGACATTCGGTAACTCGAAATCGTCATTATTCTCAAAACAACTATATTTGTCATTTCGATAATGCATTATTGACGCCATTATACCTTTCTCTTTTAGAAGCTCGAGAACCCTATTACGCTCTTTAACAAGAATCAAAAATGTCCAATATACTGGTTTACTATTATCCAGAGGGGAGATTAAAGTAAGCATATCGATATTTGAAAGTTTTCGTGCTAAATATTCAGCATTAGCCCTTACATTGGTAATCCTCTGATTTAACGAGCCTAACTGTACAAAGGCGGCAGAGGCACAGAGGTTATTCAATCCTATAGACCAACCAGCGACGGGAATATCTGAATGCGGATTTATTTCGCCATTTTGACTTCTAAATGTGTGGTAATCAATCCCAAATCGACGTAATTTCTTAGCCTTAAAAGCATCGCTATCATTCTTACAAACCAAAACGCCACCTTCAAATGCATTTATCTGTCGGTTTGGATACAAGGAATAGACAGAGAAATCACCAAAACTTCCAGCATAGTTATCATTAACGGTTGCTAGTAATGAGTTATTACAATCTTCAATCAACTTAATGTTATGTTTTTTACAAATTTGGGATATCTCATTGATATAGCCAACATACCCAGCTACATGATAAACAATTACCGCTTTTGTTTTTGAAGTAATTGCCTTTTCAAGCTTTTCCGGGTCCATAAACACAGAGTTAGGCATAACGTCAACCCAGATAGGGATTGCCCCTAAGGTTGATATTGGAGAATTAGTTGCCATACAAGCATAAGGAGAACTTATTACTTCGTCACCAGCGTCGACACCGGAGAGATGCAATGCTAAAGAAATTGAGCTAGTCATGTCAGCCGTAGAAATTACATTACGCAGATTTAATAACTCGCTTAACCCATTCTCAAACTTAGAAATATACTGCCCACTTGCTATCTGACCATTGCTCATAACTTCATTAGTGATTTCTTTTATGCGATCACTATAAAACGGTTCGAATAATTTTATATATTTCAAATCATTAACCTTTACGTAGCACGTCTATTATATTTTGCCTAATTTCATCACTAACCCACCAACCACAAGGAATGTGAATCATTCGCTTATAATATTCATCTAATTGGGGCATATCACCAGCATACTGATTAAAAATAGAATGCTGGTGATTTGGCCTATGTAATTTTGATGCTTGAACACCAATATCTTTTAAGCAACTTTCTATATTGTCAGAGTCATCAGACAACACTGTATATAACCAGTAACTAGGTTCAGCCTCTGCATCAAAGGTCGGCACTTCTAAGCCCGGTATTCTAGGGATATTCTGATCAAAATATTTTCCGTTGCTTACATGTTTCGATATTTTTTCAGAAATAACGTCTAATTGCGCTAATCCTATGGCAGCCGCAACATTATGCATATTATATTTGTAGCCAATTGACGTAATATCCACTTCGGTTCTCGCCACTCCTTTTTCTAAACCGAACCACCGAAATTTTTTGGCATCGCGCAAGAACCGCTCATCTTTAATTGAAAGAAAACCACCATCAACGGTTGTCATATGCTTAATAGCTTGAAAAGAAAATATACCAAAATCACCAATATTCCCTACACCTACTCCCGAGTATTTTGCCCCCAAAGCATGAGCGCAATCTTCAATGAGAGGTATATTATATTGTCGTGATATATTAGATATTTCATTCAATCTAACAGGTATACCTGCATAATGAACTATTAAGATAGCTTTTGTCTTGCTTGTTATTTTTCGCTCTATTGACGCTGGGTCGATATTTCCAGAGAGCACATCCACATCGGCAAAAACAGGAATTGCTCCAACTTGTAATATTGCAATATTTGTTGGTTCCGCTGTCATACTAGTAGTTATTACTTCGTCACCAGGCTTCACCCCGGAAAGAATTAATGAAGAATGTAGTGCCCCAGTGCCGCTACTCATCGCCATACTGTTTTTAAGTTCAAATTGCTTCTGAAATTTCCTCTCAAACTCATAAACAGCCTCCCCCTCACCAATCATTCCGCTATATAACACATTTTCAAGTTCAGGCATCAATGTTTCTTTAGGCGGTAGCCCTACTTTAACCAATGGAATCATAATTTAAATCCTATTTAATACGTTAAACTCATATAAAGATTCTAGCTCAGAAATGCTAATAAAATTATTCAGTGGTAACCACATTTGAAGATTGGCATTACTAACATTAGTGTGAGTTTTTTGCTGGTGAAGAGCGTTGATAATCGAGTTTCCAACACGTGTATTTATTCTAAATGACTTGGGAAAGATTGACTTAAATAGACTAATGACAGACGCGTCATCTCCGGTCCAATCAACGACAACACCACCGTTATCATCCCATACAACTGATACTTCCGTTCCACCTCTTTTATAAAGGTTTCCATTATGCGAAAATGCAGGTAGTCCTACGTTCTTTGAGAGTTCTTCAGTCTCATATTCTAGAGGAGGAACAACCTCATCCTCTGGAAATATTACTGTTCCGTATTGAGTTTTATCATGAACGACAAACCCATGACTTTGATAAATATGATGTTGACTTGTCCAAAGCGTTAGAGCATCGTAATTTCTACTGAATGCTGATTCAATTAGCGTTTCAAACATTTTACCTGCTATTCCATTACCACGGTAATCTGGGTCGACGCAAACTAACCCCACACAACCAACAATGTGTTCGCTCGAGTTACGCGCTATTTTACATTCCCTTATAATCAGTCCAGCGACCACTTTATCGAAAACTCTAGCTTCAACAGACCAAATATTTTGTTCAGTTTTAATCCATGGGAAATGACGTTCAAACGACACTCCTCGTTCTTTAGAAACGAAAAATGTTTTCCAAGCCAATTGTTTTAATTCTTCACTAACACCATCTTCTATATAATAATCAGTCATTGGATAGAACCTTTGCTCACCAAATTCCCTTAGTATCGACAAGTCTTACTTCACTTGGGATATCATTCAGCGTTTTGAATTCTGAGTGGTCGACTAAAACTACTGCAATGTCAGTTTTCTTTAAGGCACTTTCAAAATCAATCAGAATTGCATTTTCGCAAGCCCCCTTTGGAAGCGATTGTATATTCGGCTCTACAAAATTAACTAATGAGGGATGATTAGTTGCTATCTCTTGTGCTATTGACATAGATGGACTTTCACGTAAGTCATCAATATCAGGTTTAAATGCAAGCCCAAAACAAGTGATTCGGACATCATTTGCAGTCTTACTTGGATTCGCTAACAAAAAATCTGCAACGGCCAATTTAACCTTATTTACAACCCATTCGGGCTTAGCATCGTTAACTTTTCTAGCAGCATGAATTAACTTTGCCTGTTCAGGATTTTTAGAAACAATAAACCAAGGATCTACAGCAATGCAATGTCCACCTACGCCTGGTCCAGGCTGTAAAATATTAATACGAGGATGACGATTAGCTAGTGAAATCAATTCCCAGACATCAATGTCTAATTCATCACATATAATAGAAAGTTCATTTGCAAATGCAATTTGTACATCCCGACAACTATTTTCAGTTAATTTTGCCATTTCCGCAGTACGAGCATTAGTTACTACACATTCACCAGTTACAAATGTTTTATACAGCTCAGTGGCAGTTTTAGAACATTTAGATGTCATACCACCAATAACACGGTCATTTTCCACGAGCTCTCTTACTACGTGCCCTGGCAGCACTCGTTCTGGGCAATGAGCAACACGAATGTCAGAATTACTCCCATGAGTCTGTGGAAATGTCAAATCGAGACGCGCAGCAGCTAACCATTCAGCCATCTGCTCAGTTGCTCCAACTGGTGATGTTGACTCAAGTATTACTAAATCGCCCTTTTTCAAAACAGGTGCTATTGCCAATGTCGCAGCCTTAATATACTTAAGGTCTGGTCTTGGTATTTCTTCATTATCAGTAGGTTGGAACGGCGTTGGTACAGCAATCAAGAAGGCATCAGCCGGCTCTGGAACCAAAACAGCTCTTAATTTCCTTTCAGAAACAGCTTTATGAACAATAGTATCTAAATCAGGCTCGACAATATGTATTTCACCACGATTTATTGTGTCAACTGCTTTTTTGCTTACATCTACTCCAATTACATTTTTACCATATGCTGCGAACATCGCAGCAGTGGGTAACCCTATGTAACCAAGACCTATTACCGATATATTTTTGAATGACATTTTTTAATTCTTTATTAGATCCTGCTTACATCTCAGGATGTGTGATTAAGTAAATTTTAGAGCTATCAACTCAATTTAATATTTATTGCGCCAGCTACATTATAACTATAACTATCAATAACTTATTATTAAAGAGCTAACTCTCTCAGTATATTTTCACAGGCATTACCATCACCATATGGATTATGAGCAAAGCTCATAGACTTATAAGCTTTTTCACAGGACAATAGCTTTGTAAGTTCGGTAACAATAGTGTTTACATCAGTACCGACCAATTTTACAGTGCCAGCATCTAACGCTTCGGGCCGTTCTGTCGTATCCCGCATAACTAATACAGGCTTACCTAAAGAAGGCGCTTCTTCTTGTATTCCACCAGAGTCAGTTAATAAGACATATGCTCTATTCATTAAATAGACAAATGGCAAGTAGTCGAGAGGCTCAATCAAAAATACATTATCTAAATTCGCAAGCAAACGATTTACGGGGCCGCGAACATTGGGGTTCAAATGCATAGGATAAACAAATTCGACATTAGGAAAGGCTCTTGCCATTCTCGAGATTGCGTCACAAATCCTTTCAAATCCACCACCAAAACTTTCTCTACGATGTCCAGTAATAAGAACAAAAGGTTTATCTTCAGCAAGAAAATTAAACTGTTTTTGTAGACTAGATGTCAACTCCGGATTTGATTCAATTCGTTCGATTACATCGAATAAAGCATCAATAACGGTATTACCCGTAATGCTTATTTTATCTTCATCGATATTTTCTTCTAAAAGGTTTTTCTTTGATGTCTCTGTAGGTGCGAAATGCAAAGCAGCAATCGCCCCCGTAAGCTTTCGGTTTCCTTCCTCTGGCCATGGTGAATAAATATTCCCTGTACGTAATCCGGCTTCAACGTGTCCAACTTTTATCTGCTGATAATAAGCGGCCAACGTCGTCGATAATGTTGTTGCAGTATCGCCGTGTACCAATACGTAATCAGGCTTAAATTCACTTAATACAGGTTTTAATCCGTTTAATATACCGCAAGTTATGTCAGTTAAATCTTGTCCGGATTTCATCAAATTTAAATCGTAATCTGGTTTAATTTCAAATAACTCTAAAACCTGATCCAGCATTTCTCTATGTTGCGCTGTTACACACACCTTAGCTTCGAATCTGCAATCCTTGTTCAATGCGTGAACAAGGGGAGCCATTTTTATTGCTTCAGGACGTGTACCAAATACTGTTAAAATTTTCATTTGTAGATTCTATTATAAGTAAATTAAGACGATTCGAATTCTTTAACTGATTTCGACATATTCCCAAGTCAAACATACTGTAATTCATATACGTGAGACTTAGATTCTTTCAAAGAAATATAAATATTCAAATGATATTTATCTTCAAGCCTAATTATTAATAAGCTTTTTTTCTTATAAGATAAGTAACAAGCACGATCAAAGTTGACAACACCATTCCAACAAAAATCCCTAGTACAGATATTAATGCGCGTTTGGGGCCTGATTTCAATTCAGGGACGAGTGCAGGATCAATTGTTTTAAGTGCATATTGCTCTCTGACATTCGCAAACATAATCGTTTTTGTTTGCTCTTCAATTAGTTGATAAAGTATATTTCGAAAGTCTGCAACTTTCGTTTCCTCTAATTGACTATTTAAATAATTCACCGAATTATTTGCTTCATGCAAATCTCTAAGCTTCATTTCTTCATTAATTGCATCGACTATCCAATTTACCCATTGCTGCGCAAGCTTAGGTGAATAATATTCTATTGACACTGTCAGCATTGAACTTTTTTTATCTTGATTGATTGTAATTATCTTTTGGAATTCTTTATATGTCTCCTGAAGAGATGGCTTACGTTTTAATGGTGCGTTAACTTCGCGAACCCACTTTTGACTCAAAACATCATAAACCTTTTCATCATAAACTAATTCATTTGTGAGCGAATTCCAGCTTTCCACCCCCATTAAAGGCAATATCAAATCATGCTTTTCGATAAACTTAAATATAAAAGCTCTCGACTTCATTATTTCTAACGCCAGCCCTGTTTTATCAGTTTTTCCACCACCTAGATTGACACCAGCTAAACTAGCCAAACCACCAAATTGTGACGCCATGCTACCTAAACCACCACTCTGTTGCTCTGCTGGAGCAAGTAGCGCTTCTGATTTATAAATATTAGGCAAGGACAAAGCATAAAAAACAGACGCAATTGTAAATAAACTTGTAATGGCGACAATAATCCATTTACCAGCCCAAATCGCTCGCCACAGCTCGGCTAAGTCAATTTCATCACCTGGTTGTTGTTGCATCGTCGATAATGATTGTAATAACTCTGGTGATATTTCGACCTTAGATGTTGAGTCAGTATGCGTCATTTTACAACCCCTTCACAGCAGCAATTGCAACTGCAGCATTATAAATAATGCCAGTGACCTGTGACCACAGCGTCAAATTATCTTTATATTCAGTATCGAGTGGCACTACAATTGTGTCTCCAGGGTTTATTTGATTTTCACCGCTAAACCATAACTGTTGCTCCGGAATAACAACTGCGCCATTTGCACGAATAATATATGTACGGTCTTCATCGGCTCGCTGTTTAATGCCACCAGCTTTAGCAATATATTGTTCGAATGAAAAATCTTGTGAAAAGAAGTGCGTGGAAGCATGTTGAACTTCACCAACAACGGTGACTGTTTGCTTTTGAGAGGGGATAATAAGCATATCACCGTCCTCTATAAGAAGCTGATTATGGTTCTCGTCGTCGTTTTCAGAAAGAGTTACAACCATTCGACCAACTGCTTGTAAGTTTTCTAATTCTTTAAGCATCAATGATGCTTCAGTGAAAGAAACCCCTGTGTCACCACTTAAGCCTTTGGCTGCAATATCCAAACGTAATTGGTCAGCAAACTTTACAATTTGCTTTAGCTCTTGTTCTTTTACCGATTCTCGGGTAAAAACCGCGCCTGACAGAAAAGCTTGTTCTGTATATCCACCAGCTCGTTTTACAACACTATCAAGTGTTTCACCATCGCGCACAGAATATACACCAGGGAATTTGACTTCACCTTTTAGCGTAACACTCATGTTTTCTTGCCATGATGGGATACGTAAAATGGATAATTGTTCTCTACTTTCTACTTTTAAATTTGCACTCGCTTCATTACTTAAAGCGAGTTCTAGGTTCACTTTTTGATGAGATACTGTAGCGCCCGACTCTTCATTAACAGAAAACTTAGTCAACTCAGCTTGTTTGAGATAAGCACTTTCTTTTACACCGCCAGCAGCGCGAACTAAATCGCTTACACGGGCTTGATTTGATATCGGGTATTCGCCGGGAAAGCGAACTTCTCCAGAAACACTAGCGACATTAGTGACACCATTCACAAGGTCTTGAGATTTTAGCTTGTCAATAATTGGTATAAGTAGTTGGCGACGAGTAAATTCATTACTGCGCTTAATTAATTCTTTTTTTGTGTATAACTGAGAAAGTTCTTCATCAGATTCTTGCTCTTCATTATCCAAATATTGTGGCGTTAACTGCTGTTGATTTAATGCCTCAACGCTCTCTCTATTGGAAGTATTACCAGCCAGCAATGTACGTCGTTTCAATTTATCTTTAGTTTCATTGTCTTTATCCGCTTCAGACGAATCAGTTTGACTAAAGACAATTAAACTGTCACGAGGACGTAAATAGAAGTTATCTGTAGCCTTTTTATCACTAAAGATTTTAGCAAGACTAAACTGTTTAGTTTCGATATCACCCTGTAAATTAACTTCTCTGACTAATAGGGCGTAGTTTAAATCTGTCTCACCTTTTAAATCACTCCATTGAGAATTTAAAAGGTCGCTAATACGCATGCCATTACGCCATTGATAAAAACCAGGGCGATTGACTGAACCAGCGATAATAACTTGATTTTTGATCTTTTCAGTAGTCGATTGAACAGTTAAAACATCACCGTCAACCATTTTAGTTCGCTGGCCGCTTTTTTGAGTTAAATCAACATTAACTAGCACTGGTAAAAAGTCAGAAGAAAAGCGCGAGATAACACTGGCTTTTGGAAATGAGTTCGATTTAAGACCCGCAGCTAATTTAACCGCATCAGCAACCGTTTCATTACCTTTTAACTCGTAAATAGCAGGACGTCTTACTTCACCTTGTACGGTAATAGACTTAGCAACTGGCGGAATAAAAATAACATCGCCAGATTGTAAACGCTTATCTTTTGACGCGTCGCCCTTCATTAACAAATCATATAAATCAAACGTGACAACGGTTTTACCACTGCGCTTAAGTTTAATATTCCTGAGCGATGCAATATTACTGACACCACCCGACACAAAAAGTGCTTGGGTAATAGTAGATAAAGAGCTCACTGTATACGAGCCGGGTTTGTATGCTTCACCAGTAATGATAATTCGAATTGAACGTAACTCACCTAAGCTAATATTCGCCTTAACGCCAGTGTATTGCTCTTCAATCTTATCGCTCAATTGCGCTTGTAATTTTTCGAAGCTCAAACCAATCACACTTAATGGGCCAGTATTTGGTAAGTCGATGGTTCCTGAGCGCGATACTGCTAACGAAAAACTTTGATTTTCCTTGCCGTATGTTTGAATATTTACAACATCACCAGGGCCCATTAAATATTCAGAAGGTACTGGTATGTCACTAACAGGCGCGAAGGTCGTTGGCTCACCTTCAAACATGTCATAACCATAACGCCTTAATTCTGTTTTTTGCTCATCGTTTGCTCTTTGTAGATCACGCTCAAATTGCTGATTGAACCCTTTAGACCCTACACGTTCATTGATAATTTTAGGCGTTTCAATCGGTTGAGCACCTCTATTCACACTTCCTCCATTAAGCATCTGCGGAGATATGCCATACTGCTTCATTAAGCGTTGCTGTTCGGCTTTAGGGAGCTTTTGAAACTGCGCTAGCATCGCAGGCGACGGCGTTACCGCATGAACATTTGAAGGTACACTCACGACTATTGAGAGTAAGGCGACGGTTATTAACAAGTTTTTAAGATGGCCAACTATGTTTTGCAAAACAAACTATCCCTAAAAGAAGAGTAAAAAGAAAAAGAGAGTATCAAACTAGAGCGCATTTGTAGAGTCTCTTAATGCAAATTCTAGAATTTAAATACGCTACCGCCCTAAGGTAGTAGCTCCTCATTCGCCGATATTGAAATGTGATGTAATCATTGACAGCAATAACTGGGATTGCAGTCTACTTATTTCAATTTAAAATTTTTGTTATCAATTGTTAATTCAGCTTGCTGCTCAATTAATTTAATAAGCAATATTGAACGTTCTAAACCGTCAGACGCTTTAAAAATCGCCTCTAGGCCTTTATAGGTGCCTTCATTAATAACGACATTGTCGCCATGTTTAGGAAGTTCGCTATCATCAATACTTTTATTCGTATTAGTTAGCTTCAACTGAAGCTGAGATACTATTAAGTCGTCTACTTTTGTATAGGTATTACCAAATCGTACAAAAGACGCTACACCACGTGTAGAGCGTATCGCATTAAAATTCGCCGTTTCAGGATCTAAACTTACAAAGAGGTAATTTGGAAAGAGGGGCTCTTGCTTGACGCTTTTGACACCTTTTCTAATCTTTTCAACCGATTTAACAGGATAAAAAGATTCAATTCCCTGGTTTTGTAGGTGTTGGACAGCGCGTTCTTCTTCACGGGCTTTACAATAAAGTAGATACCAACAATTATTTCCTTGTAGCATTATTTAATTGACCTATGCTAAATTCGGCGGCAATTCTATCACCATCAATTATTGAACTACAACGCATTCATGTTAATTAATCGTTAATTAGCGCTGTTTGTTGTATATATCAACTTTTGTCGCATTATTTGCCTAATAAACACTCACCTTTATCTAATTAATATCGATTGAATAGTGATTATGCGTTAAACAATTCATATTCGACGAAAGTTTGTTATAGTGTTGCCGGGCTAAGCTGGCGAAAATTGAACCAGCAATCGTCAATTACAACAACAGCCTTAAAATAATTTTAAGTGATTAATCAACTTAGCATTTGCTAACAGTCCTTTTACGGCAGATTACTGGCTTATTTAACCTTGTTAAAGGAAACTTTATGAACACTCCAACTTCTTTTGGCGCTAGTACTGATGTACTGGGCCATCCGCGTGGACTTCCTACGCTATTTTTCACAGAAATGTGGGAGCGCATGAGTTACTACGGTATGCGCGCTCTATTAATTCTTTTCATGACAACAGCAATGCAAGACGGCGGCATGGGTATTACAGCGGCTAACGCTGCTGCTATTTACGGTCTTTATACTGGTGCAGTTTACTTCATGGGTCTTTCTGGTGGTTGGATTGCAGATAGACTGATTGGTAGTCAAAAAGCAATTTGGTATGGCGCAATTGTTATCATGTGTGGCCACATCGTACTTGCAGTGCCGACAGAAGAAAGCTTCTTCGTTGGCTTAGTACTGGTAGTATTAGGTACGGGTTTATTAAAACCAAATATTTCGGCAATGGTTGGTCTGTTGTATAAGAGTGGCGATCCGCGTCGTGATGCTGGTTTCTCTATCTATTACATGGGCATAAACTTAGGTTCGGTAATAGGTAACTTTGTGTGTGGTTACTTAGCCGTTACTAAAGGTTATCACTGGGCGTTTGGCGCAGCGGCTGTTGGTATGGCATTAGGTTTACTTTATTTCCGCACTAAACTAGATAGCTTAGAAGGTCACGGTAGTGAAGCTTCTGAGCCAATGAGTGAGTCTGGCACAAAGATTAGCTGGAGTATTGTTGGTGTAGTATTAGCGGGTATTGCAACCGTAACAGTTCTCGGCATTGCAGGCATAATTACATTCGCCCCTGTTACTATTGCTGGCTACACTGCGATTGTATTCACTATTATCTTCTTCCTTTATTTCGGTTACATTTTCTTCCTTGGCGAACTAAATGGTACTGAGAAAAAAGGAATGATGGCACTATTTCTAATTTGTGTTGCGTCAACACTGTTCTGGTCTGGTTTTGAACAGGCAGGTTCTTCTATGAACCTATTCGCCCAAGACCATACTAACCGTATGTGGGGCGATTTCGAAATTCCTACAGCGTGGTTCCAATCTCTTAACTCAATCTACATCATCGTGCTTTCACCATTCATTGCAGCGTTATGGATTAATCTAGGTAAGAAAGTTTATAACCCAACATCTGGTATTAAATGTGCTATTGGTTTAATTATCATGGCATCTGGTTTCCTAGTAATGTTCTCTGCGGCAACTTATGCAGCACAAGGCTTAAAAGTAGCACCATATTGGTTAGTAGTAACTTACTTCTTACACAGTGTTGGTGAACTTTGTTTAAGCCCTATTGCGTTAAGTGCAGTAAGTAAGTTATCACCGAAGCGTTTTGCAGGTCAGTTAATGGGTGTATTCGTATTAACATACTCTATCGGTAATATCGTCGCTGGTTTATTAGCAACGGGTTACGATCCAGAAAACGTAAGTACGTTACCAGGTTTATACTATGATATTGCAATGATCAGCATGATTTGTGGTGCTGTTATTCTATTATTAATGGTTTTTGTTACTCAGAAATGGGAAAAAGAAGTTGAGTCTGCGGCAAATGATTCAGCTGAGGCGAAGCCTACTGCTGCGACAGCAAGCTAGGTCGCGCCTAAAATAAAAAGCCCCTGCTAGTTATTGCTAGCAGGGGCTTTTTGTTATTAAAGAGATATCAATTAAGATTAGTCATCTAAGTCGTCGTCATCAAAATCATCTTCGAATTCATCTTGCACAGGCTCAGGAACGTCGCCATCGTAAATATCATGAATACGGCTTTGAAAATAAGCCTCTTTTACAAAGGCATATTGGTCAAGCGATGCATTAAGTACTCCCTCTTGTTCCAATAACTGAGCACGAACATGAATACCTTTGATGACTGTTAAACCAATACCCTGCATAGTTGACATATCGGCCAATGGAAAATACAAATTATCAACCTGATCGCCTGCCACATTACGAAGCGTTGTAGGTCCAAGTGCTGGTAACATCAAATAAGGACCAGAGTCGACACCATACACGGCAAGTACCTCACCAAATTCATCTTCTTTCTTGGCTAAACCGATTTTCTCAGCAACGTCAAATAGTCCAAACACACCCGCCGTAGAATTCACTAGGAATCGAGCAAACGCATTACCGCTATCTTCGACATTTCCTTGCAGTGCATTATTAACCATCGTAGACGGCTCTTCGAAATTGTTCGCAAAATTATAAATACTGCTTTGTGCCGGTACAGGAATGTAATCACGATAAAAAATAGCTGCAGGTCTTGCGATATATTTATCTAAATAGTTCTGATTAAAATCCCACATTGCGCGGTTAAACCCTTCCCAAGGGTCTGAACGCTCTGCATCAATAAGTTCTACTGCAGCATCATCGGCTTTCTCTTCTGCTGCATAAACAGTTGTAGCGCATAAAAAAGCTGCGCAGAATGCGGCAACTTTAGAAAGCGGAGCCGTCAAAATACGTCGGCGATGTGTTTCCATGAATATATCCTCAAAAATATTTGTCTCAAGTATATCAGTACCTCAGTCGATACTTTACATTAAGACCAAAAAACAGCACGATCAGGTTAACTAAATACTAAAAATAATAGTTAACCTATTAAACTACAGGTAATTATGGCAGATATACCGCTTACTCCATCACCAGTCGATAATACATTACCTAAAAGTAATGGGAAGATTACTGTAACATCGAGTGAAACCACTGCCTTCAATACCAAATTAACTAATGCTGAAATGATTCAGTCTCAGGTCTTAGCCAAGACAGATAATCAAATAACACTTTCTATTCCAAACAATCCGCCACTAAAAATAGATATTAGCCAGCAACCTGAACTTGCCCAGCGATTTGCTATCGGTGATAAAGTGACTTTGTCATTTGTTAGAGATAGCCAAAACATCGTCATTAGCCTAACACCACAGCCTCAAAAGACAGGTAGTGAAGTTAGTGTTCCAGCAAGCCAGCAACTGTTAGATAAATTATCACAACAAACGAGTTTACCCGCTCAAACAGCGCAGATTGTTTCACATTTAAAAAAACACAATGAGCTACTGTTAGGCCAAGCAAGACGCCTCCCTCAAGAACAACTGCAATTAAAAACTAACACTGATATTACGTTAAAAGCGCCGTTACCAGGTATAAGTAAATTGCCGTTAAATACAACAATGCAGGCAAGCCTAGTTCTTAGTAAAGATGATAAGTTAATAGTTCAATTTACCACTAAACCAATATCTCAACAGCCAACGCAGCTGGTAATGCCTTTACGACAAATTAATAATCAATTGCCATTAAGCGAGCTTCCTATTGTCAAAGTGAGTAATTTAAGCGAAGTTATCGAACCGACAAAAATTAACACTGCACTAGAGAAAATGCAGTCTGTCGATATGAATAAACCACTTAATCAACTCTGGCTGCGCCACCAGCCAACAATGCAAAGCGTTGAAAACATCAGCAATCAACTTAAACACGTCAATGCGTTATCCAATGAACAACTAAAAGCTGAACTAAATCAAATTACTCATTCGATTCAAGGTAAAAACATACAAGTTTCTAATAGCATTCAGCAAACGACTCACACGGGTTCGACAATTACCCCACCTCAAACAGTGTCTGAAAAATTGCCAACAGAATCATTGGAGAAAGTTGATGCGAAGCCATCTACAACAGAGCCGAAAGTTACTCCTTTGACACTTAAAGATTTAAACGCAAAGAATCACCTTGAGAATACGCCTAATAAGCTAACGGCCAACACACTCAACAATGAGCAAAATAAAGACACGACTACTAATACAGATAGTAAAACGGTCAAAGAAGTTCTGACAACGCAGCTAAAACCAGTGTTAGACAAGGTTGTATTTGAAAAACCACAACAAAATACTCCTAAATCACAACAAGTGAATATTGATATTAAAACACCTGTCGACAAAACAACGGCTTCAATAAATGAAAAAAATAACCAAACGATTGATTTAAAACCGGTGACAACTCTAAATTCGCCATCAAAAAACATTAGCGAGCAAATCATAAACACACCGAAATCACTTTTATCTGATACCTTCGCTAAAAGTGATGTTATCCCAAAATATTCAACAATAATAAAAGGTGTCAGCACGAATGCCCAAATACCACTAACCCAGTCACAACCTCAATCATTGACAGATATAGCGATTAAGAAACAAAACATTGTGCCACCTGCGACGCCTAACAAAACATCTTCGAACCAGACAACAGCGCCCAACTCAGCTACTACACCGCCAGCATCAGTGCCACTACAAAAACTTAACGCATTAATTGGCATGCTCAACATATCACAACAATCATCAACTAATGTTCACCAATCTACAGTGGATGAAGCACCAGAAGCAGCATCAACTAATAAAGTGTCAAATGATGATTTACGTGCAACACAAGAATTTAAATCATTAACCCAACAGGTGCTAAAGCAATTGCCAGCAATGAGCCAATTGACCAATCCATTCCAATTAGCCCAAGCCGTTGAACAATTTAGTCGTTTTGAACCGTTGAATACGGCTTCGGTGTCATTAACTAATTTAGGTCCACTCGCTAGCGCGCTGCACTTAATGTTAGGAGGTCGTCACATTGCTAATGGCCACTCAACGTCACCACAATTACTAAAGCACCTTGAGCAACTAACAAAAAGAGCTAAGGGCACAACAAACGCAAATTTGATATCGGCGCTACAAATGCTTGGAAACTTGCAAAGCTTAAAACCTTTAGAAGAAGCACTATCAGGACTCACCTCCAACATTCAGTTTTACCAATACCAAAATGCCGAACAGCAACAAACCAATCAATCACTGTTCTATTTTAATATTCCAACTAAAGAGTCTCAGTTACCTCAAGTAGAGGGCGAAATAGAGCAAGAAAATGACAATCAACAACAAGGCGAAAAAAGCTGGCGCCTGACGTTATTATTGCCATGTGGTGAACACGATAAAATAAAGGTGAACGCACTCCTAACGCCAAGAGGCGTAGAACTCGACTTCACCTGCAACAATACCGCATTATTAGAGCGAGCGAATTTTTATTCTAGTTTCCTCAGTGAGCGCCTTGAAACCCTAGGCTTTGTTAAACCAAGCATAAAATGTCAGGAAGGCGAAATCCCAACAACCCTAGTTAAGCGCCCTAACCAATTGGTTGAGTTAGTAATATGAGTAATAACATGAACGATGAACAAGACAGCCCCTCAGAAAAGCAGTTAGTGGCGTTAAAGTACGATCAAAAATCAGCGCCTAAAGTAACAGTCAAGGCTTATGGCTCGCTTGCGGAAGAATTACTGGAAATCGCCAAAGAAAACGATGTCATGATCCATCAAGACAAAGCCCTAAGCCAGTTTTTACAACGGTTAGACATGGGACAAGAAATCCCCAAAGAGCTTTACTTAATCATTGCAGAGCTCATCGCTTTTGCTTTTGTTCTTCAAGGCAAGTTTCCCGATAATTGGAAAAACACCCACAACAAAGTTGATATAAAAAGCTAAGAGTGCTTGTTCTTAAGGACAAAAATCATTATCCTACGCCGCCCTTTTTGATAGAGAGATAATAAATGATTGGCTTTGATTACGGCACCTCTAACTGCGCCGCGGCACTAATGAAAAATGATACACCGCAGCATATAACACTTGGAGATCACGGCCGATATATGCCATCAACACTCTACGCCCCAAGTCGAGATGTTGTCAGTTATGAGCTTGCCAATAAACTTCCTTCATCGGCCCAAACGTTATTTAAAAGCCAGCGACAACTGCAACTTGTGAAAGGCGGTAATGCAATGCGTGAATTGCGTGAAGATGATATTCCTACCCATTTAAGTTTCGGTGACTTTGCTTTATCCCGCTACCTTGAAGATCCTGAAGAAGGTTATTACATCAAATCACCGAAATCTTTTTTAGGCGCCAGCGGTTTATTACCACCACAAATTGCGCTATTTGAAGATATTGTCTCGTCCATGATGTTGGAAGTGAAATCCCAAGTGGAAAACACGCTCGGCCGTGAAGTCACTCAAACGGTGATCGGACGCCCAATTAA
>CAJXRU010000038.1 GCA_913060565.1 uncultured Gammaproteobacteria bacterium
ACGAGATCATGCCTAGTCTCGTGGGCTCGGAGATGTGTATAAGAGACAGGTATATCCACAGCTCAAGAGTTAACGTTCTTACAGCAACCAGGCTCGTCGTTTTAGTCTTCGCTGCTAAAAGTAATCTGCTTGCTATCATCGAATTTGGTGATAGCAATCTTAGAAAGATGAACTTTGATTACCTGCCTAATACTGGTACACGTTTCTGAGCTAGTGGCGTCTAACAATGAGCTGCTATTTGTGAAAAAACAGTTTACTTGTAATGATTGTGGAAATTGATCAAAGTTAACCTGATGAGTTAACCAAGCGAACGCTTCAACGTTGTCTTTAATTTCTTCACAGGCATTCGTTAATGCTTGTCGCAGTTGATTATCAATTTTCTTATGAGTCTTTTTCATTTAGCATGTGTCTTTTAAATTAGTTTTTTAGAATTCGTTCTTTCATATTTATTGCGGCGTAATATACATGCTTTCACCAGAACAAACTGTACTTTTACTCAACGTTATCGTGGTCTTTCTAGGCTACTTCGTTATTTATCCTCGAGTTGCCGGTAATAATTTTACCAAGATAACAGGTCACGACATCATCGCTACTGGGATTGTATTGATGACATCAGCATCCATTTATTATGGATCTGGCATAGAATTTAACTTAATAATCACTCAAGTAAATTGGTTTTGGTTTACCTTATTAACCTATGCTGTAATCGAAATCCCTGTTTTGCTGTGGTATATGAAAAAGCATAGGGTTGAATTTCCTAAATAAGGAGAGATGATGGAATTAGTTTATAGTCATGATCAGTTGTTAATGGTTAATCATGTGCGAAATTTATTGGAAAGTGCCTATATTAAAAGTGAACTGAGAAATGAGTTTCTAGGTAGCGGCGCAGGCGATCTTGCGCCACTGGATACTTGGCCTGAATTATGGGTAGCCTTTGATGATGTTGAAAAAGCAAAAGCCGTGATTAGTAATATGGATAATGAGTCTGCATTCGTTTGGCATTGCAAAGGCTGCGATGAAGAAAATCCTGCCGCTTTTGATATTTGTTGGCAATGTGAGAAACCAAAGATCTAATGAATACAGGGAGTTGATATGTTTCGTGGTTTATTATTATTGGGTATAGTGACCGCTTGTAGCGTTAGTGCTAACCAGAATGAAAAGCTGGTGGCTGCAGCCATGGAGCGATTAAATCATCAAGTTCGTTATGATGGCGCCTATGTAAATCTCGACTATCCGATGGGGGATGTTCCCGCACAAACGGGTGTATGTACTGACGTCATCATTCGCAGTTATCGTCAGCTTGGCATTGATTTTCAGCAGCTTGTTCACGAGGACATCAAAGCTAACTTTAATCAATATCCATCGAGACGTATTTGGGGTTTAACCCGTCCAGATAAGAATATTGACCATCGCCGGGTGCCAAACTTACAAGCGTTTTTTAAACGCCACGGTCAATCGATAAAAATCACAAACTTAGCTAAAGACTATCAAGCTGGCGATATCATTTCTTGGATGGTTAACGGTAACTTACCTCATATTGGCATCGTCGTGAATAAACGTTCTGCTGATGGAAAAAGACCAATGATCGTCCATAATATAGGGCGCGGCCCAGAGTTAGAGGATATGTTATTTAAATATCCTATTACTGGGCATTATCGATATTAATTAGAGGATTTGAGTCATGGAATTTAGACAGTGTTTTCAATGTAAAAATGATTTACCAAACACGACTACACCAGAACCTGTTCTTTGCTTATTCTGTGGTGCCGTCAATGAAGCACCGCCAGCATTCAAAGTAAAAGATACGCCAAAGCCATTACGTCGAAGTCAATTTAGCAGTAGTGGAAGTGTTGATTTCACAAGTTTTTTTAATAGAAGTGGTGGGAATGATAGTAGTGGCAGTGGTGATGAATAAATCTGAAATTCAAGGACGAAAATATGAAATGTAACCATTGCAATAACAAGGTCATTAATCCCATTGTAAAATCGGTGATGATTAATAATACGCCAACATCTGTCCTGTGTGTAAGGAGAATTTAGACAGTTCAAAGGCTATGTTAATTGTCGTTGTAATACTTTTTGTTGGCGTATTAACTCTGTCAAAGTTGTTTGGTTAGCAAGCTCGCTAATTCATCTGCGCCTTCATTGCTTCAATATTAATGATCCCCGAACGATTAAGAGTGATCTTAAAACGTTGAGAGTGCTGTTCACCTTCGCAGGTCTGCACTAATACCACATTGATCTGATAACGACGCTCCACGCCTTGTTGACTTATTTTTTGTCCATCAAGGGAGTAGAGGCGGCCTTCTCCTTTTTTCAAATAGCGAACAAAAGGCGTGAGATTAAACATTAGCTGTTGTTGGATCTCGTCATAACCGGGTAAAAACTTCTTCGCTAACACTTTAGTGTCGCTGCGAAAATGCAGCAGCTGAGCATCAAGTCTATTTTGCTGACGGCGCTTGTTTAAGTGCTTCTTCACATTGTCTGGCAGCTCTTTACTCTTAATATACTCTAGCCAAATGGTTTGTTTAGCCACCTTAGTCTTGGTGGCGCTGTTGGAGAATATTTGTTGCCATTTAGGTAGGCCATGTTGAATACGTCGCCAGATGATTTGGGTAATATCATCTTTAAAGGTCTCACGTAATCCGTAAATGACGCCGAGCAGGGCAACGAGCACTAACGTGACTTCGGTAAACGATGAACGCGCGTTTAGCACTAATGTCATCACAAAGGCCATGATAATAGCGGTAACACTGCCTCGAACAACACGCTTTAGGTTACGGTTTAAATGACGCATATCCTTGTTAAATACCACGCCATATTCCATCAGTCGCTGTAACAAGCGCATTTTGTTAGTAATACGATTAGGATCGCCCAAGGTAATTTGAGAGTTAAACTGATTACTGTCGCGATAGCTGTTTTCTTCGCGGCACAAATGAATTAACTGTTCTCTAATCTCTGCACTCTCAGTCGTTTTTGGCCCTTTAGCCAGTAATTTGAGAAATGACTGCTCAACGTGCCAACTTAGATAGTTATCGGCATTTTCATGGTATGACTTAAATTTTTTGTCACTAGGTGCGTTACGTCTGAGTTTTTTTAACAGACCAATACTCTGCTCAGCAAGTTCATGAGCCATTGGGTAAAATTCATCGCTGTCTTTGAGTTGCAGTGTTTGCTTGATGTCGATGTCGAGTGCTGTTTTTATTTGATAAGAAAACAGATTCAAATTAACGCGATAATCATCCTGCTCGCCTTTTTTAGCACTGATGAATCGACTACGAACTAATGGCAAGTGTAATTTATCGGAAAAATACGCGGAGCGCGTTTTTATGCTGCTGTGGAAATAATTCGATTCGTCTAATGTTTGTGGGCTGATCCCCATTTCATTAGGTAGGGAAAAATATAAATCGATGCGTTGTTGAGTTTGCGGCAGCAATTGATGGCGCAGGGTGATAGAAAGTGCTTCGTCTTGGCTTAATTTAGTAACCTTCACTAGTGAATTTTTGTCCTTATATCTCATGATAGGCGAGCTTCTATCTTAAAGGCACAGGCATCGCTTAGCAATGTAAAAGGGTTAAAAACTGAGTGACTAACCGCTCGCTCCTTGAATCGGATAAAAATCCCTATATGATGGTCAGCTAATGGATTTTTATCACGTGTTTGAGGTTTCAATGGCTAGCTTACGCCGCATTATTTTAATCAATACCCACTTGCCGGGTGTTGTCGAATTATCCCTTGATGGTCACACTAATATTTGTGGCACCAATGCGTCGGGTAAAACGACTCTACAGCGCTTAGTGCCAGTATTTTATGGTGAACTACCGAGTCGCGTTGTACCTAAAACACGAAGCAAGTTTGGCGACTTTTATCTGCCGAAATCCAATAGTTATTTAGTGTATGAATATCAGCGAGAAGAAGGTGAACTTTGCCAAGCAGTGTTAACTCATAGCGCGAAAGATGGTGTGCAATATCGTTTTGTTGATGCGCCTTACGATAAAGCGCAGCTGTTATATCAAGAAAGCAATGGCAAGGTAAAAGCGTTTGAACCTGACCAATGGTTAACTCAACTCTCTACACTTGCGATTAAGCCGTCACGTAAAATTAACTCTACCAGTGAATTTAGAGCCATTATCCAAAATGATGTGTCGTCATTACGTGGTAACACCCAAGATGGCATCAAGTTACGTCAATTAGCCGCACGTTATTCGCTCGTTGCGCCGCGCCATAAGGTACGTCATTTAGAGAAGTTAGTTAGCGCTGTTCATGCCAAAGAAGGCAAAATGGACACGTTAAAAACCATGCTGGCAGCTATTTTTGAAGAGGATGGCTTGGTTCAACCTACGACGAGGGTAAAAAATACCAAAGCCCGTGAGTGGATCAAACAAATGCGTCAATCGATGCGTTTGAGTAACTTAGAAGCGCAACACGATAATGTCGAGCAAATTGCTACCAGTTTAAATGCGATAGAAGCACAATTGCTGCAATTAACGCCTTTATTAGCGCAAGATTTAGAGCAAGGTAAAACGCAACGTGCCGATTTTCAAGCCAGTGATAAAACGCTACGAGAACAATTAACGACATTAAAGAACAACTTTAATGAACAAGAAGCAACACTCAACAGTGAATTGAGTAAAGCCAATGCTGAGCTTAAAACGACAGAGCAGCAGCTAGATGAATTACAAAACACTTATGACACCTATCAAAATGGTGATATTGAGCAACTAGCGCTCGACAATGATGCACTGCCATTGTGGATTGAAGAGCTCAATGAGCAACAAAGTCACTACCGTATTTTGCTAGAACAGTACGGTGATTTAGAGCAGCAACTTAATCAGCAAAAACTGACCCTTAATGAATCATTGGAGCGTTTAACTGTTAAAAACCGTAAACAAATACGTGAAATTGAAGGGCAGCGTGAAGATAAACGTCAGCAGCAAAGCGACAAAAAAGACGAGCTGTCAGATCAATACCTCAATCGCAAAGAGCAACTAACGCAAGATTTTGATAGTCAGATTGCTGGCTTTAAACATCAACAAATTGAACGCCAAGCACAAATCGATAACATGGGGCCAACGGCTCAAGAACAAGAAGATTTGAGTTTGAGCGATAAACGACTAGAGCTCGCTCAAGACAACTGGCGTCAAACCAGTGTTCTTCTATCCAAGACTGAGCGTGAGCATCAACAAGCTCGCAATAGCCAGCACCAAGCGCAAACAGCGTTAGAGCAAGCGAGAACTAACGTTCATCAGCTGCAAAAGAAATTACGTTTACTCGAACAGCAAATTAGTCCAGATCAAGGCTCTTTACGTCACTACTTACGCGCCAATGTTGATGGTTGGGAAAACTCTATCGGTAAGGTGATTAACCAAGAATTGTTAGAGCGTTTAGATTTACATCCGCAGGTGGGTGATAAACACAGCGAACTCTATGGCGTGGCGCTAAAACTTAGTGAAATTGATGCACCAAGTTATGCGCAAGACGAAGCTGCGCTGCGTATCAATAAAGAAGAGTTAGCACGTAAAGTTAGCCAAGCAATGACAACACAGGCTGATTGCGAGACAGCGTTAACACAAGTGCATAGCTTAGTGAAAGAACTGAGTGATGATGTCGCTAAGGTCAAACAAACGCAAAGCGAGCAGGCTAACGAAGTTAACTTTGCCAAAGAGTCTAAGCAGCGTTTAATTCAAGCGAATAAAGAAAGCCTGACTGCACGTCGTAAAGCGGCGAGTAGTGGTCTTGATGAAGCAAACATACAAATTGCTCAACTAAGTGAACAAAAGCGCGAGTCTTTAGCAACGTTAAAAGATGACCACCAAAGTCAGTTACTGGAATTTAAAGCGGATTGGCAGCAAGAAATCGATGTATTTAGCGCTCAAATTCAAGAGCTTGAATCTCAAGTTGATCACAAGCGTCAAACTAACAAAGCGCAGATCAAGCAGCTTGAAGACGCCTTTAAATTAGAGCTGGCAGACAAGGATATTGACCCTAAAACGTTAGAGTCGTTAAAACAACGTATTAAACAGCTTGAAGGTGATATCAGCCGAGTGCGTTCTCGCCAAGATGAACTGCGTGAATACCGCAACTTTATCAATGTCTTGTGGCAAAAATCTCGCCCACAGTATTTAGAACAAGAAGCCACACTCAAAGCATTAATTCAAAGTTTGACGACTAAACTTAATCAGCAAAAAACGCAATTTAAGCAAGCGCGTCAAAAGCTGGAAGATGAGCGAGATGAACTGCAAGTTAAGATCAGTAGTTTAAGCAAACTCATTGAGCAGCTCATTCCGCTTAATAGTAAATTAGCGCAATTGGTTATCGATCCTAATTTGGCGAAAGATTTAGCGCCAGTGCAAGGAGACCAAGACGAGCGTATTACTCGCACCACACACGGTCTCGAGCAGCGCAGTAAAACTGAAAATAGCCTCAAGGATAAGATTTACACATTAGAAGCTGAATTATCTCAAGATGCTCAAAAGCAGTTCCTCGATTTAATGACCAGCGAATTATCGCGCTTGGGTGATGAAAGCGATTTACGTGATCGTTTACCGATTTTTAACGATTTATTGCGTATTTTATCCGATCAACAGCGTCAAATATTAGAGCAAGGCGAAACCATCGGTGGCGATTTACACAAATTCTTTACCGTATTTAGTGATATTAATCGCCGGATCTCAGGACAATCGAAGCGTCTTACCGCAGCGGTGAGTGATGATCTAACACTCGATGGTATTAATCGTTCTGAAGTTAAGATTATCTCGACGGTTGATGAGCTTAATTTCTGGCAACCACTTAAGCGTTTTTCTAGTTTGTATGAACAATGGAAAGATACGGGTAAGGAGTTACCAAGCGATGACTATATTAATGCGTTAAGTGATGTTGTTGACTTGTTGCGTGCTGATTCTAGCTATTCTATTGAATCCTTGTTGCGTTTAGAGCTGCACCTTAATGAAGGTGGCAATGACTTGGTGATCAAAAATGATCGCCAGTTATTAGAGTCATCAAGCCACGGTATGGCATATCTCATTTTATGTAAGTTCCTACTAGCCTTTACCCGTTTATTACGTGGAGACGCAGACATTACAGTGAACTGGCCAATTGATGAAATTGGTACCTTGGCTTATCACAATGTTGAAAAGCTGTTTAACGCCTGTGACAGCAATAATATTTGCATTGTTGGCGCATTCCCTAATCCAGAATCTGATGTATTAACTTTATTTAAGCATCGCTATTTGATTGATAAGCAATACAAGCGCTTGCAACGTATTGAGCCGAAAGTGAATCGTATTGAAGCGAAAATAGCGCAACAATTGCAACGTCAAAACGCTAACCAAGGAGCAATCTAATGATTGAACATGGCCCATTATTAGAAACCTTATTAGCTGGTGCGAGCATTTGTATTGTGACTGACGAAGAGGCCTATCGCCGCTTGTCAGACGAAGTGGTTCGTGAAGAACTAAATCACTTTTTGCGTCCACTGAATCGCCGAGTAGCGTCGAGCAATGATGGCAGTGTGTACTTTCTGGCGTATCAAGAGCTGAACACCACGGCACGTGAACATTTAAGTAAAGAGTTTAAGCAAACAATCCAATCGCTGTTGCCGCTGCTTGAATGGATGCAAATGGTGCAAGAGAGCCTAGGGCGCGATGGGGCATTAAGTGCTGGCGATACTATTAAGTTTCAAGAGTTTGCACTACGCACTGAAGACAATCAGTCACTGCGTCAACGCTTTAATTTGCTCGCCAGCGATCGATTTTTTAAATCAAACAGTGACAACTTAGATTCTCAGCTTAAACAAGTATTTAAGCGTTTAAAAGAAACGGGATATTTACACCAACCTCATAAAGATCGTCAGTTTTATATTGTGACTGGCAAAATTGAGCAGCTGGTGGAAATGGTGCGTTTTATTAAAGATGAAGAGTCCTTGCCACTCGATGATATGCCGCAACAAGAGTCGATGTTCTAATGGTGCGCCGTAAATCGAGTGATAAAGATCAAAGCCCGCAAAGCCGTTTACACGCGCTAGGTGTCGCACGCTTAAATTTAATAGGCAAGCACAGCTCGCAGTTGATGGATGCGTATATTAAAGGGCACTTTGATGAAACCAGTGTTAATGATTCGGCGTTAGACAAATTAGTAAAAGGGCGCATTCTTCATCGCCCTGACGAAACACAGCCTTTGAGCCTGCGCCCTGATCTCAATGGACTCATTGCCAGCCTCACCGAAGATGAACGTAAACGCCAAATAAATGCTGATGTTGCAGGCCAACTTGAGCAAATTCGTACCCGAGTTAAACATTTTACCGACGCGCAGTATCGCGGTGATTACGCGGGCAGTGAGCATCATTTCCAATTATTAACAGAAAAAGTTCACGACATGACAGGGCAGTTTAGTGATGCCATTGTCAGTTTGTGGAATCGTTTAAACTCCGATTTTGGTTTTGTTAGTAATTTAAGTGACAAAATTCGTGAAAATGAATTGGCTCAAAAGCAATTGCGCCGCTTACTTGATGGTTTTGAACTGATTGATTTCAATGAATTGATTGAACTGGCTCAAAGTAGTGGCCCATTGAGAAAATTATTAGTTAGCCAGCTTCAGGTTGTGATTTCTGATCACTCTAGTTCATTGCTCGAAGTGCAAAAACGCTTAGTCGAGCTAATGGCTCGCTTTAGACAACAACAAGAGCGCGCGCAATTGATTAGCAATATGGCGGCGTTCTTGAAACAACACCCGAACTTTCAAGTGGGAGATTATCCAAATCGCAGTAAGGTGCCAGAAAACATTAATATTGCCGCGCCAATTATCGCGAGTGCGAGTGTTGCCTTAGATAAAGTTGGCGATCAACAAGAGCTTGGTGACATTGTTCGAAGTCTTGAATTAACTACCTCAACGCCGGTGGAACCTTTAGTTAGCGGCGGCGAATTTGATCTTGAAGAAGTACTCGCCATCGAAGCTAAACATCAGCAGCTCAAAGAAGATGTTGAAAACTTCTTTATTAGCCTGTTTGACGGTGAACAGTCTGTGAGTGCCTTGGCCTATTTAGAAGAGACAGCGCTTGATTGGGATGGAGAAACTTGGCTGTTCCAAGTGATTGCCGAGTACGAAGGCCTTGCTCGAGACATCAGGCAACGCTTTACATTCGAGAAAATGAAACATCCAAAGAGTGCATTTAACCAATTAGAAATTATTGAAGATGTTCATTTAAGTGTGATTTAACGAGGCAGTTCATGGACGAGTTATTACCTAAAGCCGCATTAATCGAATTAGAAAAAGCGCAGCGCAAATTACTCGCTGGTGGCGATGTCAAAGTTAAATCAAGTGTTGGTTGGTTAAAAAAATCATTAGCGTGGTGTGATGAACATGGCATTCGCTTAGGTCGTGATGCTGGTGCTTTTTTCTATATTGAGCACGACGGCATTGGAAAGGTTGACGCGAAGCTGCAAGCCATTGGGTATTCACCTCTGCTCCATTTTCAAGACGGAGTGACAGGGGATAGATGCGGTGCCACAAAAGTTTCTCCCAATGAAAAAGACGCCAAACAACTTCCTACTGAGCATTTAGTATTGACGGCATGCAGTGATTTACCGTTGTGTCTCTCTTATCAATCGCTTTTGCAGCTCCCGGAAACGCCTACTCAAATTCAAATGGAATTAGATATTCGCACCCTAGATTTAATGTCATATGATTATTTAGTTGTGGTTGAAAATCGTGATTGTTTTACAGCATGGCATCAGTACAAAATTCCATGTGAGTTAACCGGTGCACTTGTAGTTTATCGCGGTCACGAAAGTCACCACACCAAAGCTTGTCAGACGCTGAAAGGCCGTTGGTTAGATGAAAAGGGAGAATGTGGTCAGGTGTTCTTTGGGGACTTTGATCCACATGGCATGGGATTAGCAATAGAGGCTACGACACCGTATCAACACCTATTGCTACCTGATGTAAATTGGTTGCAAGTTCATCATGTATCTAGTCATTTTGATGAAAGTAAGGCTTATTCAAAACGTAATCTTCATCGACGTTGTCCAGAGCAGTGGCATTCATTACTACATTTGATGTATCCGCAACAAATTGCTCTGCGCCAGCAGTGGATGTTTGATACTCAATTAAAACTCTACTAACGCTTACTATAAATTGCCGCGCCAACGTGACCAGCAATAAATACATAGAAAGCGTTAAGCATCCACATATGGCCCGTTCGAGCATCCGTAAACGTTTTAAAATCACCGCCTGTATCAGCAAAAGATAAAGAGTTGAGCAAGGTCAAAGGGTGTTCGTAGTTGTTTATCATAATAAGCCCAGTGGCGATCATGCTAAATAACGCACCGTACATCAATAGGTGTGTAATAGTAACGATACCCTTGTGAAGTGGTGATTTGAACTGAGGTTTTTTGTATTTTTCCAATACAAACGCAGACCAAAATATACGTCCAATAATTAGCGTTAGTAGTCCTAATCCCATCATCAAATGTATATTGATGGCATCTTGTTTGTGTAGCACTGCACCTTTGATTGTGTAGTCTGTCGAGTGGATTTCAGCGCCCATAGTAGACACCATTCCCAGCATTAGCAATGCGGCTGACCAATGCAGAATACGATCGATAATGTACTTAGTTTCGTTGGGCGTTGAATCTGTCATTTTTTCTTCCTTGATAAGTTTTATACATAGCATAACAAATGAAGTTTCAAAGTATACTGAAAGTTATGAATGTTAGTTTGATCATTGTAACGCTAGATTACTAAATACGTACTTTTTGTAGGTAATATATTTCTTCATAATAAAAATAAAACGCTATTGCAAATGATATTGGTTATCACTATTATTGCGTTCCTGTTATTATTCATGCCTGATGATTCGATTAATTAGGTATAGATTACAAACAATTAGTCATTTAAAAGGAACAACAATGAAACCCTTCGCTAAGCGTCAATCAGCACTTTCGCTTCGTCATTCTAAAGTCGCTTCGGCAATCAGTATTGCTTTAGGATCATTCATCACATTTAATGCTGTTGCACAGCAGACTCCGGAACCGGACGCTGAAAAACAGAAGTATGAAAAGATCGTGGTAACTGGTCAGAAAATTTCTAGAACACTGCAAGAAACACCAGCAAGTATCGCTGTGTTTACTAGTGACAAAATGGAACAGCAAAATCTTGGTGATATTAGTGAAGTTATGTTTGAAACCGCGAATATTCACTCTAATGCCAATGGTGGCTTTAGTATTCGTGGTATTGATGGTTTTAATGTATCTGGCGCTGGAAGCAGTGGTTTAGCAAGTATCTATATTGATGGTGCGTCAATGCCACAACGTATGATCAGCAATGGTTTCTCGACATGGGATGTTAGCCAAATTGAAGTATTCAAAGGGCCGCAGTCAACGTTGCAAGGACGAAACTCGCTAGCTGGTGCAGTGATTATGACAACGCAAGCGCCTACTCATGATTTTGGTGGTCAGTATCGCGTTCAATTAGGGCAACATGGCGAACGTGAATTTGCAATTGCTGTCGGTGGTAGCTTGATTGACGAAGAACTTGCAGTGCGCTTTAGTGCTGAAAGCGAAGAGTTTGATGGTTTTAACTATAATCCAATTAGAAACGAGCATTCAGATTTTCGTGAAGATAAACTCTATCGTTTAAAATTCTTATATACGCCAAAATCCTTGCCAGAATTAACGGCGCAACTTAGTTTGACTCGTGCAATAACTGACAAAGGAACAGACGGTGTTAATGTACCAGCCAGTGGCAGTCCGTTTGATCAGCGCATAATCACTAATAATGACAAGCAAGAGCTTAACTACAAGACCAACATTGTAAATCTTGAAGTTAACTATGACATTAATGAAAACTGGCGCTTAACTTCTGTATCAACCTACTCAAAAGCTGAGCCAGGTTGGTTAGATTTTGATGATGATAATGGTCCTGAAGCAGGCGGTACACGCTTCTTCCAAGAGCAAGCAAAAACGGTGAGTCAAGAATTACGTTTTACATTTAACTACGACAATGTCGATGGCATCATCGGCGCTTATTATTTTGATGAAGATCGTCCTAGTCAATTTGGCGGCGTGACGCGCATTAGCTTAGCATCAGCTGGTATTAACTCGCCATTTCTACAAGCTGGCTTTGGTTTAGATGAAGCGACGGCAAACTATGTTATTTCACAGTATGCAAAGTTGGATCCTGTCCAGCTAAATCAAAATAGTTCCGCAGAGCAAAACGTTGCAACGCGCGCATTATTTGCTGATGCGACCTACCATATTAATGAACAGTGGGATGTCTTTGCTGGCATTCGTTGGGATCGTGAGCAGCAAGACAACAATGACGCACAGTTGTTTAGCATTGGTAACATTGCTGATATGCCTGTAGCGGCAAATTACCCTGCGCCACTTAATCAACTGATTGCTGGTATTAATGCACGACTCATAGCTCAGGTAGAAGATGCAAATAATCCCATTCCGTTAGTTGATGCAAGTTTCAATGAAATAATCCCCAAACTTGGTGTGAGCTATCATTGGAATGACGACATGACAACAAGTTTTGTTGTACAAAAAGGCTATCGTTCAGGCGGTGTGGGGGTCAATGGCGCCAAAGCTAAGGCTTATCAGTTTGATCCTGAGTTTACCACCAACTATGAATTGTCGATGCGCTCATTCTGGCTAGATGGCGACTTAATGGTTAACGCGAATGCTTTCTACATTGACTGGAAAGATCAGCAAGTGAATGTGCAGTTATCTGAAAGTACGTTCGATGCAGAAACTCGTAATGCGGGGAGTTCAGTCGTTAAAGGTTTTGAACTAGAAGCCTATTATCAAGTAAGTGATAACTTAGAATTATCAGCGTCAATTGGTCAAGCGGATACAGAATTTAAAGACTTTTTAGTGGTTATTCCAACAGCTGGTGAAGACGTTATTCGCGATTTGTCAGGACGTTCATTTGCAGATTCGCCTGAGTGGACAAGTAGTTTAGCAGCAACATACAGCGGCGATACTGGTGTCTTTGCAAATGTTAGTCTCAATTACGCTAATAGCTCTAAAGCTGAAATTGATCCAGATATTCGCGGCTTATCAAAAGATCATCCAAACTATGACGCAAATAATGATGGTCGTACCTTGGTTAATATGAAGATTGGCTACGAGTGGGATGATTTAGGCATCTATCTCATTGGTAAAAACTTATTGGATAAAGAGTATATCAGCGGCGCAGCATACGGTGCAGGTCGTCGTGTTGAGCGTATGACATTAGGTGAAGAGCGCCAAATGAGCATTAGCCTGCGTGGTAAATTCTAAGCGTTAAGCTAACACTGAAAAGAACAAAGCCACAATCATTGTGGCTTTTTTGTGTGTGTTAATCATATATTCAATCTAACGAATGTATAAATTGCTGTTTAGTGCATGGGATAGCAAATCCTATATTGCTTATCTCAACCAATATTAGATAATGACCTCAATTAAAGACGATAGTAAGACATCATGGCTCAAGCTCCTTTTAAACCTAAGAAACAAAAATTGCCGAAAACTGACGCTCAAATTGAAGCGCTGAAGGTTCCGCCTCATTCATTAGAAGCTGAACAGTCGGTGCTTGGTGGCTTGATGCTCGATAATGATGCGTGGGATCGCGTGTCTGAATTAGTGGTAGCAGAGGATTTCTATCGTCGTGATCACCGCGTTATTTTTAAGTACATGGCGGATTTGATTGAGCATGGTAACCCCATTGATTTGGTTACTTTGTCAGAAGCGTTAGAACGCGAAAACGAATTAGATACTGTTGGTGGTTTCGCGTATATCGGCGAAATGGCTAAAAATACGCCAAGCGCTGCGAATATTGCAGCATACGCGACTATCGTACGTGAACGTGCTGTCGTTCGTGACATGATTGGCGTGGCGAATGAAATAGCTGAAGCGGGTTTCGAACCTGAAGGTCGTGACAGTGCACAGTTACTTGATTTTGCGGAAGGTAAAGTCTTTAAAATTGCTGAAAGCCGCACTAATTCATCGGAAGGTCCACAAGATATTAAACAAATTCTTGGCGCAACCATTGATAAGATCGAAGAGTTATATAACTCGCCAAACGATGGTATCACAGGTGTTTCAAGTGGTTACGATGATTTAGATAAAATGACTTCTGGCTTCCAAGAGTCAGATTTGATTATCGTTGCTGCTCGTCCATCGATGGGTAAAACAACCTTTGCGATGAATTTGGCTGAGTACGCTGCAATGAATGAAGATCTCCCAGTGATTATTTATTCGTTAGAGATGCCGTCTGAATCGATCATGATGAGAATGTTAGCGTCCTTGGGCCGTGTTGATCAAACTAAGGTACGTACTGGACAATTAGAAGATGATGATTGGGCGCGTGTATCGTCGACCATGGGACTATTGCTTGAGCAAGGTAAAATGTACATTGATGATTCATCTGGTTTAACACCAACAGAGGTACGATCACGCTCGCGTCGTATTGCCCGTGAGCATGGTGGCGTCTCTATGATCATGATTGATTATCTTCAATTAATGCAAGTGCCTGCGTTGTCAGATAATCGTACCTTGGAAATTTCTGAAATTTCTCGTTCATTAAAAGCGCTTGCGAAAGAATTGAAATGTCCTGTTATCGCGCTATCTCAGCTTAACCGTGGTCTAGAGCAACGTGCTGATAAGCGCCCAATTAACTCAGATTTACGTGAGTCTGGCGCGATTGAGCAGGATGCCGATTTAATCATGTTTATTTATCGTGATGAAGTTTATAACGATGATAGTCAGGAAAAGGGCACCGCAGAAATCATTATTGGTAAGCAGCGTAACGGTCCCATCGGTAAATGCCGTCTGACCTTCCAAGGTCAATTTTCTCGCTTTGATAATTATGCGGGACCAGCGTTTGATGATGAATATTAATGAGCGCAGTTAATGCGGTTATTAGCCGCAAGGCAGTGCGTCACAATTTCAAACGCATCAAATCCATCGTAAAAACGAGCCGAGTTATTAGTGTCTTAAAGGCTAATGCCTACGGCCACGGCGTGTTAGAAATGGCGCGTATTTTGGTCGATTCCGATGCGTTTGGCGTCGCTCGTTTAGAAGAGGCTTTAGAGCTTAGAAACGCTAGTTTCACTACGCCTATTTTATTGATGGAAGGCTTTTTTAATACCGTTGATATTGATGTGTTAATTGAACATGACATTCAAACGGTGATCCACAGCCTTGAACAAATTAGTCAGCTGGAAACTTTTGCTAAAGAACATTTAGCATTAACGGCGAACTTAAAAGTTTGGCTTAAAATTGATACGGGGATGAATCGATTAGGCATTTCGCCAAGCCAATTTGATGAGGCATTAGCGCGTATTAATGCACTGAGCTTTGTTGACCCTCAAATCAATTTTATGACTCATTTCTCGTGCGCAGATGATCTAGAAAATTGCTTTACTAGTGAACAAATGTCGCAGTTTTATACCTTGGTTGAGCCACATGATGGTGAGTTAACATTAGCTAATTCGGCTGGTATTCTCGCTTGGCCTGAATCTCATGCGGATTGGGTGCGTCCAGGTTTATTGCTTTATGGATGTTCACCAATGATAAATCGCATCGGTGAGCAAGATGATTTTATTGCGGCGATGACTCTGAGCACCAGTGTCATTGCGATTAAACCGCTGGCAAAGGGCGAAAATGTTGGTTATGGCGCCCATTGGCAAGCAGAGCAAGATACGCAGTTAGCGGTTATTGCGATTGGCTATGGTGACGGTTATCCACGTCATGCTAAGGCGGGAACACCCGTACTGATCAATGGCAAGCGTTACCCCATTGTTGGCCGTGTTTCGATGGATATGGTGACCGTCGATTTAGGAACTGAGCATCAGGTGAGTTGTGGCGATCCCGTTATTATGTGGGGGCCGCAACTTCCCGTTGAAGAAATCGCACAATGGTCAGATACCATTTGTTATGAATTGATACTTCAACTCACCTCTCGAGTTGATATTAAGTTTGTGGAGTAAATGATGAAGTTATTAAACATTACCGCCTTGCTATTGGCCGCAAGCCTGAGTGTGACAGCACATGGCGAAAACAATGCAGAAAAAGACGCTCATGCGGCTCAATTACAGAGTGTGAAACTGGCGGTAACTGACACATTAGGCCTTCGCATTGATAGCATTAAAAAGACTCCGATTAGTGATTTATTTGAAGTCATGACTGAACGGGGCATTTTTTATACCACCGCCGATGCTCAATATATTGTTCGAGGCAGTTTGTTTGATGCGCGTAATGGTTTTGAAGATCTAACTGAAGTATCCATGGGCAAAATGCGCTTGGCTAAAATGACCAGCTATGAGCCGTCGATGATCGTTTATAAAGCGAAAAATGAAAAACATCAAGTGACTGTATTTACTGATGTCGATTGTGGCTATTGCCGAAAAATGCACCGTGAAATGTCTCAATATAATGCGCTAGGAATTACGGTACGTTACATGGCTTTTCCACGTGGCGGCGAAGGTTACCCTGCGTGGACTGCGATGCAATCATTATGGTGTAGCGACGATCAGCACAAAGCTATGGATGAGTTGAAAGCAGGCACTAAAATAGCGCAAAATTATTGTGCCAATAAAGTCCCTGAACACTATCAATTGGGTGTTGAATTTGGCGTAAATGCAACGCCATCAATTGTTTTAGATAATGGTAGTTTGTTAGTGGGATATCGCCCGCCACAAGAGTTACTTAATATTCTTCAGTAGTTGGCTCAAATGTGACAGTGGCAGTACAACCTTGGGTTTCATTATTAACTAAGGAAAACTGCCATTGATACTTTTTACAAATATCTTGCACGACGTTCAGCCCAATACCAAACCCTTCATAACCACGGCTTTTTTTGTTTAAACCAACGCCATTATCAATCACACTAATATTTCGCTGACTTACCATAAGAGTCACGTTGCCATTGATGCTGCAATTAATGGCATTGAGCAGTAAGTTACTGATTAATGAGCATACCAAAACTGGCTCAGCATCTAATCTCACTGGCTGTTGCAGCTGCATTTGATAGTCGACATTATTTGAGGTGATTCGTTTACTTAGATTTTGGTGAATGTTATCAATAAAACTTTCTGATACCTCACATTGGGCCTGCGCGTTATCTTTATCGCGGGCAAGTAATAAAAACGTTTGAGTGAGCTGTTCCATATCATCGATGGCGTGTTCAATTCTCGCAACTTGTTTTGAAACATCACTATCATCGTGTCGGCGCAACAAGCTCAAGCTACCTTTAATCACGGTCATCGGTGTTCGAAGCTCGTGACTGACATAACGCGTGAATGATTGTTCTCGTTCAAGTGCTTGCTTGATACTGGCTCTAAAGTGATTTACACCTTGCAGCGTTTTGTTTAATTCAAGTGATAGTTCACCGTCAACTTTTATTGGTGATAGGCTTTCATCTTGTTCGTTGTGTAACTGATTGGCTAAATCACTAAAAGGAGCTGCAATACGCTTAGCCATATTAATGATGAAGCCTGCGGAAATGATGAATAAAATAATACCAAAAAAGAGCAGCATAATTTCCACGATCAAGAAATCATAATCGTCCCACTCAATGTTAGTTGTTTCTTCAATCGCGTATACAATTCGACCTTGACTATTTGTCGTTGCATAGATGCTAAATTCTAGTTCGCTGTCATCAACGGTATGATGCGTCATCCCAGTCCAAGTTGGTTCAATGAGCACTTTAACGTGTTTGGGTAGAAGGTGGTAATGGCTGTAAATACTATTGATTGGGCTAATTTGGATCTGTTGTTCAGATGTTGATTCTGTAAACAAACTAAGATGATATGGGGCAATAACCGACAATCGGGTTTGACTATTTAAGTTCTCTGCGTGATGAACAGTAAGCTCTACAACAAGCGAATAGAACGCTAACACGCAAGCAGCGATTGTTACAAATATCTTGGCAATCTTTCGACTAAATGGTTGGAGTTTATTCATTATTGAGCACTTATTCTGTAGCCTAATTTAGGCACTGTTTGTATTAACTCTTGGGTAAAAGGTTTGTCGACTTTGCTTCTAAGTTGATAGATATGTTTACGCAATATATCTTGGTCCGGCATGTCATTTTCCCACAAGGTGTGTTCAATCTCTTTTCTTGTGGCCAGTGCGGGGGATTTTTCCATCAATAATTTAAGAATTTTAAAGCAGCTAGGGTTGAGCTTTATTGCTACATCACCACGCCAGACATGATAATTTTGTAAATCCAATTTGAGTTCCCCACAGCGTAAATAGGTTTTAAAACCGCTGCCACTGCTGCGACGGATAAGGGAGTGAATGCGTGCCTCAAGCACCTCAATATCAAAGGGTTTTACTAAATAATCGTCAGCACCTATATTAAGACCTTGTTTGATATCAAGATTGGTATCGCGCGCGGTGAGCATAATAACTGGCGTATCTTTGCCACGCTCTCGCAACGTTTTACAAAGTGTTAAACCGTCAATACCTGGCAGCATGATATCTAAAATGATGCAGTCAAAATCTTGCTCACTAGCAAGTTTTAAACCTAAGTTTCCAGTGGCGGCATAGTCGAGTTCAATGTCTGTTTGCTCAAAATAGTCGAAAATAATTTCAGCGACTTCTTGGCAATCTTCAATTAACAACACATTCATAAGGTTTGTCTCCTGCTCAATAGGCCGTTGAACAATGGAATAAGGTTCTATCACGCGTCTGTTCGATATTTTGGCACAGGCGGCTTAACATCGACAATTGATCACTTTCTTCAGTATGAATGATAGCTAGGTAAAATTCATCTTTGTCAGTTAGTAAATTAGCCAATGTATTTTCGTCAGTCAGTAACTTGGCATGACCTTGTGAATAAAACTGTGCTGAGAAAGGGCGCTTCTTCCAATAGTACAGCGGTGTCTTATCAATTTGTTGCATGTGATGATTAATCAACTCTTTTTCAGACGTTTTCGATAATTGAGCAAAGCACACCCAAGCGATAACGAAGGTTAGCAGTGCATAGACTAAAGTTGCTGAAATCGCCAACCAACGCTGACTATTAATAGACTGTGCAGCTAATAGTGCCATGGCTGTTATTCCTGGTAATACGTAGGCCGGAAGTATATTGCCTGAAAGTGTAAACAGTAGCAGCGGTGCTATCATCCAACAGATAAGGTAACTGGTTATTGGTTGTAACGTTGTTTGTTGTGAGCCTTTCACTTTGTTTGTTACAAACGTCATAAACTGTTTCATCAATAATAATGACCAAGGAAAGGCAGCGCCAATCCAAAAGAGCCAAATCATGCCGCGAGGCTCTTTATGAGCAGTGCCATATAAATCGCCTTGCCAACCTGAGACTAAAAAGCGCTGAATATGTTCACCAACAATAAAATATTCCAAGAAGCCTGGCGTTCTGATTTCTGCCCATACATACCAAGGTAGCGTTAAGGCGATAAATAGTAGTAGTCCTTTTCCCCAAGGCAGTGAGGAAATAGCGCTAATGAAACAGCGCTGGCTGACGCTCCATACCGTTAATGCGATGCCAATAATGACAACGGCAACTGGCCCTTTTATTAACATGCCTAGGCTTAGTGCAGCAAAAAATAGTAAGCCATTGATGGAAGAATTATTTCCTTGAAAGCAGCGCCAAAAACTAATCATGGCTAATGTTGTTGCCATCAACAAAGCACTGTCAGTCATAACAGTGCCTGCTGTGATTGTAAATCCGATACTGGCACTTAACACGATAATGCTGATAACGGCGCGACGAGTGCCAAAATATTGATTAGCGAATCGATAAGTCAAAAATAAAGTTACTAATGTGCACAAAAAATGCGGTAGACGTGCTGCAAACTCATTGACGCCAAAAATACCAAAGCTAGCCGCGCTGATCCAAGTTTGCAGTGGTGGTTTACCCCAAAAAGGCACGTCATAGTCAAACAAAGGCGTGACCCAATTGCCAGTTTCAAGCATTAACCGGGCTATTTCACCGTAACGGGCTTCAGTTGTATCGTAAAGTGGGTAAAAACCAAGAGAAATTAGACGAATACTAAGGACTGCGATACCAATGACTAGTAGCCAACGAAGTAAAGGGTTAATGCTACTATCCATGATGAAGCTCTCTAACGTCGTTTTCTTGAGCTGCGCGCATTTCGTTATCCATGACAATGTAAATAGGGCGACCTTTAGATTCGGTAAATATGCGTGCTATATATTCGCCCACAATGCCGATTGCTAGGAGCTGTAATCCGCCTAATGTCAGAATAACTAACATCATGGTTGGGTATCCTGCGACACTTTCACCGACAATGAGTGTTTTAAAAACAATGAATAGTGCATAAAAGAATGCAACCGTTGATATGATTCCTCCTGCCCATGTTGCAAGCCGTAGTGGCTTGACGCTAAACGAAGTAATGCCTGACAAACCAAGCCCAACGAGTTGCAAGAATGACCACTTAGTTTCGCCAGCCACGCGCGCTGGGCGTTCAAAGGTTAACGTCGTTTGGATAAATCCTGGCCACGATAAAATTCCCTTCATATATCTATTGCGTTCAGGGAGCTTTTTTATCGCATCAACGACACGGCGACTTAATAATCTAAAATCACCCACATCTTGTTGTAATTCGACATCAGAAAGTTTGGTGAGGAGTCGGTAGTAACAAAATGCACTGAATTTTTTAAATGCAGATTCTCCGGCTCGGTCACTGCGTTTCATGTTAACGACATCAAAGCCTTCTCGCCATTTATTGAGCATTTGTGGGATGAGCTCTGGTGGATCTTGCAAATCGGCATCTAAGAATATGATTGCTTGGCCTGTTGAATAGTCTAGGCCAGCTGTCATTGCTGCTTCTTTACCGAAGTTTCTGCTGAGATTTAAGCAACGCACACGGCAATGAGGTAGTGAACACGGTAGGCTTTGCATACAAAGCCAACTACTGTCTTTGCTTCCATCATTTACATAAATTAGCTCAATAGTTTCGTTGGTTAACGTCGCAATAGTACACATAACCTGATGGTGAAAGGTTGGTAGCATTTGGACTTCGTTATAAACGGGCACAATGATACTAAGGGTAGCCTCTTTAGCTGGCGAAATGAGCTTCATGGTAATAGTTTCCTAATGATAGAAGCATTAGGATAATTAGTTGTAGGTCTAAAAAAAGTCACTCAAATGTTAGTGTGACATTTCATTGACTTTATCTTCGCTAGTATTCGCTGGAGGAGAAATATTATGAAGAAATTAAGTGCTTTTGGCATAGTCGGAAGTATTGGGTTTGTTGTCGATAGTGCAGTTTTCGCTGTTTTACTTACGCTTTCGGGACAGACTATGTTGTCTCGCATTATCGCTTTTTGGATCGCGGCAACGGTGACTTGGTTTGGAAATAGGAATCTTACCTTCCGCGATAGTGATAAGTCAGATAAAACTAAACAGTGGGGAAAACACATGTTGGCTGCACATGTGGCTGGCGGAGTAAACTTGTCTGTTTTCTATTTCGCAACTTGCTGGCTACCAATTACTGGTGCATTCGTACTTGGGATTGCGGCAGGGCTTGTTATTAACTATTTATTAGCGAATCGTTTTGTTTTTAAACCTGCGAGTTAAGGACTACAAATCACTAGACATTATTTAGACATCAAAGGCATTAAATTAGCGTTTTAGTTTAATTTAGGAGACGTGCGTAATGTCTAATGTTGTTAAAAAAGCAGTGATCCCAGTTGCTGGACTTGGGACAAGGATGTTGCCCGCTACTAAAGCTATTCCCAAAGAAATGTTACCTATTGTCGATAAACCGATCATTCAATACGTTGTCGATGAATGTGTTGCAGCAGGCATCAAAGAAATTATTTTAGTGACTCATGCCTCTAAAAACGCCATAGAAAACCATTTTGATACCTCATTTGAATTGGAAAGCACGCTTGAAAAGCGAGTTAAGCGTCAACTGCTCGATGAAATAAAATCGATAGTGCCAGCCGATGTGACTATTATGCATGTGCGCCAAGGGGAGGCACTCGGTCTTGGTGATGCTGTGTTAAAAGCATATTCTTTAGTCGGGGATGAGCCTTTTGCTGTTGTATTACCTGATGTACTGATATCGCAAGCACCGGTAGGGAATGATCTTAAGGCGATGATTAATCATTTTACGCAGTGGCATGCCAGTCAAGTGATGGTTGAACCTGTCCCTTCGCATTTACTCAATCACTACGGAATCGTTGATTGCCAAGGCGCTGAAACGCAGAGAATTGAAAATATTACGAGATTAAATTGGCCAATCCACAATGTGGTGGAAAAGCCTGAGATTAAGGATGCCCCCTCAAACTTAGCCATCGTTGGTCGCTATGTCTTTTCGTCAGAGATTTGGCCGTTGTTAGCTAATGTTCAGCCAGGTGTGGGAGGAGAAATACAATTAACGGACGCCATTGCAGCACTCATTCATCAAGAGGCTGTTTCAGCGCATCAATTACAAGGAAAGTCACATGATTGCGGTAGTAAATTAGGATACTTGGCTGCTAATGTTGAATATGCGCTTGCAGATCCTCAATTAGGGAAGCAATTTCAAGCGGCTGTCGAGGTAATGCTAAATCAAAAACATTTGCTTGAATCTGCGTAACCTGTATTGCTGGGTTATAAGGTAGCGCGATATCACGCTATCTTATAACCTTTGGCGTAGACGGTGCTGATAATATCTCTATCTAATTGATTTTTAAGATTCTGCCGCAAACGATAAATATGTGTTCTCAGTGGTGAACTCTCTGGCAGGGCGCCTGACCAAATTTCTTGTTCTAATACCTCACGAGAAACAGTATTTGGATAATGCTGGGCTAGCACTTTGATGATCTTCATTTGCATTTGATGGAGTTTAATTTGTCGATTACCGCGAGTTATCGTCGCCGCATTGTAGTCGACATTCAAGTCAGCAATCTTTTGTTGACCAATTCCGCGCAGTGGACCTCGTTTAGCCATCGCAAGAATACGATAATAAAGTTCTTGTGGGGCGCAGGGTTTAGCAATTACATCATCGACACCGGCTTCAAAACACTGCACTTTATAGGCAAGATCATTTTGGGTACTTAATACAATAATTGGCATGCTAGAAAATAATTGCTGACGCAACTTCTTCGATAATGACAAGGCACTTAGTTTGGTAATACAAGAATCTAAGATTAGGATATCGTATTCATTTTTGATGATGAGTTCTAGGGCGCTAATACCATGATAAGCAAAGTCTAACTCAATATTGCTGTCGACTAGGTAGTTACTAATGTCGATGGTGGATTGAATGCAGCGTTCAACAATTAATACTCTGATATTACTCATAATAATTTTTGGATAATGAAAAGTAAAACTAGCTTACTCCGTCAATAGTCAAAAAAAGGTCAATACACTACCGTCTATAATACGCACTGACTTGTGTTGTGATCACTCGATCGTTATTGCGCTTCTTATCACGATACGCTTCGTTGAATATACGAATAATGTAACTGTTATCTTGTGACACTTTGAACGCTAATGCTTGAAATTGTTGCTCTTCATAATTGCGTGATGAGGCAATCTGTTGTCCTGATGACATAATGTTAAAAGAAAACTGATGTCTTATTCCGTCTTCGATAACATCAGGAATAATTATTTCTATAACACCATTATGAGGCGCATTAAATCGCAGGTATCGCAGTGTACCCGGACGCATGTTCGATATGGATTGCAAGGCACCATTGAATGAAATGTCATTCGGTTTATCTAACGATAAAGGTAAATAAAATGGGTATTGAACATGCTCGGAAAGTAAACGTTGATTGATGCCAATGATGTGAGACTCTAGAGGTAACTGGCTATTTCCCCATTGATCTTCAAATAATAAGTCTAACTGTTGGCCTAAATCATCAATCGTTATTCGTTGATGCGGATGGTCTTGTTTGAGCTGGTGGGCGAGGCTATAAATAGTCGTCAAGGCCGGTTTATTTGCTATATTGAGCATCGATTGATGGAATCCTTTAAATCCTATAACGTCAAAAAGCTGGCTGGTGCGCACACTATACGGAGCGTTTGGATCAATAATCGACAGTATAAAATAACTGATAGTTTGCTCAATAAAGGGGGAGTAATCAAAAGAAGGTCGTTGGTATAACTCTCCATCAGTACTTTTCAATCGGCGCTGTTCAGTTTTTATGGCCTGATGAATAATAGCCTGTGTGTTGATAACAAACCGTTTTTTGTCGGCATCAAAACTGACACGTTTATCATGCCAGTTTTGTAGAACGGTTTTAGCAAGTGCGCTAGCAACGCCTTCTGAAAATGCGAGGGTTAATGAACCAAATCCAAAGGCTGTGTGATGTCCTGCTTGAGAATCATCTCTGCCAACTATTTGCTGCATGTAATAATGTCCAAACTCATGCAAAATTGTATGTTCGTTCCATTCTGATATGGTGCTGATAGGGCGCTGCTGAGTATCAAGTGCATTAGTACCGCTTATATAAATACGATTGTTTTTTGAAGAGTAAGAACCCGTTGATGTTTTGGTAATTTGCGGATCTTGACTCCAATGGACGGTGAGGGATGTATTATCAGGCGTAACAGCGATGTCTTGTTGTGAAAGGTAGCTAAAGCCTTTGGCTAAGGTATCTAAAATTGCAAAAGGTTGTGCATAACTATATTGAGGCTCAAACTCTCGTAAGGTGAAATGCCATCCTGTGGTGAGATGCATATCGTATTCATTGTTACCAGGAAATAACTGTTGCGGTTGGGAGCGAACAAAATAGACTCCTTGCTGATTTGTTCGTTCAGGATATGCACTGCCAGTATTGATGACTTGGGTTAAGGTACTATTTTGATGATTATCTTGCGTAATCATTTGTGAAAGCACTTCGAGTTGATAGTGATCTTTGGTGGCTAGAATTGAGAAGTTGTAATAACCAAATTCGTCGGTATAGGTACTGGCAACAATTTGGTCGTCGCTGTCACGTAAATTCATACGCATAAAACGCAGTGGCTGTTGACTCGGTTGATCTGGATTGAAATGATAGGCAATGACATCGTCAATTTCAGATTCGATGAACGTTAATCGGTCAAAAGATAGTGTGCCGCTGAGAGAGGCCATTTCATAATCATTATCGAGTAATTTAAACGCTGTTGACGCTTCTGACACTTTAGCAGATGTTTCATTTATTAAGGTCAGCTGCTTTGCTTGCCTGATATGATTGGACTGAAAAATCAGTGTTAATGTCGCAGTGGAAAAGTTAACTTTATCGACGCTAATAATTATATTTTTATTATCTCGGGCTAATCTTATTCCCTCAATTGACGAAGAACGAAACTCAATATCATCAACTGCAATACCGTAAATGTTAAGCGGTAGACTGTATTGGCTATTTTCTGAGATTGTGAGTGTATTTGTTGCTAATTCAACAGACCATGATGGTTTATGAGTAGAAGAAGTGGCGGATTGTTGTGGTGTGGTAGTTGATTCTACCGCAACAATATTGTTAATGCTTAAGGGAGTAAACCAGCGCCATTGGTAGGTAATAATAGCAATGACAGCTACGATTGCTATCCAAACACTGTACTCTAAAGTTTTCTTCAAAACGCCGTCTTAATCTATGAATTTGATTGATTTTATTACAGCTAAAATTCAGGAAAGTCGCAAGTTTTATATGACTGGTGGCGGTAATAATTTTGTTGCAATTTTAAATGCAATCGGAGAAACAAGAAAGGCAACAGGAAATGCTATTGGCCACGCAAAAACAAAGGCGTCAAACCAAGCGCCGTAAAATGGTAATTTTAACGGCGAGAAATGGGTTGCCATGATACAGCCACTCATTATTGATGCCATAAAGAATGACATTAATGCCGCGACGGCTAGACGAAATTTAATCTGATAGCTCATTACTAATCTTTGTCCATCGTAATACTGGTGCAACCTTTGGTGCATCCAATACTAAGTTGCTCTTTATCTGAGTGAGTCATCACTATCGGTTGATTACAATGTTCGCAAAGAGCCTGTTGACCCTTAAGAACCCTTTTAATGAGATTACGTTGTTGGTTAAAAGATGCAGCTGCATCTTTATTGAGAGCAGAAAAATCAAGTTTTGGCATAATATTTCATTATATTTGGTAAGTTAGAATAGTTTACTATGTTAGGCGAAGTCTTACCATTTGAGTGTTGTAGTTGTTAAGGGAGTGTTGTAGCCTATAGTGGAAATGTTTCCTATATGAAACTTGAACTCCGATGAGATAATTGCCAGTTGAGCATTAAATAAAAAAAGAGCCATAATATTTAATAAAATAAGTTCCTAAGCCCTAATTTTGTCTTGTCCATTGCATTGCTTATATTATTGCGTTGTAATATATAAACAAATTATAAAGGCGTTATTTGACCAGTAGTAACTTATTCATCGATATGGATTTCAAATTAGAAACATAGCAAGGCTGCGTAGTTAGAATGCAAAATGGGCTGTCAATGAATTCGATTTGACAATCAGGCGCGATTATTAACTTAGCTAACTCAATCCTCATTAAGGAGGAACTATGATTACACCGACAAAGACACAGCTACTTATTGGTGGTTGTATGTTTTTTACTTTATCTAGTAGTGCTTTCGCAAACGATGCTGAAATAGAACGCCTTAAGAAACGACTTTCAGCTTTGGAAAATCAACAAGTAAAAATCACCAAACAGTCTGGCAATAAATCAAGTGGAAAATTCTATGGCACCTTGCGACCGAGTTTAACGCAAGTTGATCAAGGCGATTCAAATAAAACTGACGTAACGGACTTTCTATCTCATGCTGGTTTCTATTTTGAGCATGAATTAGCGAATGGCTGGACAGCAATTGGTCATGGTGAATGGTCGATAGATATTTCAAATAATGGTGATTTTGGAAAATCTCGTCGTGCTTATGTAGGTTTTGATAGCCCCTATGGGCGAGTTGCTATTGGTAAGCAACGCCCAGTACAATATTTATTGATTGCTGAGTATGTCGATATTTTTAATCACGCCAATGCGCCTTTTGCCTACGACAATTACAGTCCTTTCTTTGTAAATAACATGGTTAGTTATAAAAAGTCATGGAACAACTTATCAATTCTCGCTAGTGCACAATTTAATGGTTTTGAATCAAATGATGATGCGGATATGGTAAACGTCGGATTATCCTATGACCATAATGATTTACATATCGCGGCAGCTTATCTCACGCAAGATTTTGCAGACGACAGTAACGCTAATTTAGTTGGTAGCACCGCAGATACTGTTGCAGTTTCTTTTGCTAATCGTTTTGACAATGGATTCTACCTCGCAGCAGCATGGCAAGAACGCGATCTCGATGTTGTTGCTGGTATAGACTCAGAGCAAACAACGGTCGATGTCTCTATGGCTTATTCACTATCGAAAGCATATACCGCTAAATTAGGGTATTTCCATCTTGATAATGATATGCCGGAAGTTGTGAATAATAGCCATCATGGCTTTAACGTCACCTTAGAGCATCATCTTTCAGATAATTTCCAAATTCATGGTGAAGTGCTCCGTAAAGCATTTGATTATGATCAAGATTCAACGGCTATTAGTATTGGTCTTAAATATAATTTTTCAATAAAGTGGCAATAGGCATCGTAGATTGGTCGGTCTCAATCTACTCAGGAGAGTATTATGCAATTTAAATTTAAATTAGTCGGTGCAACATCTATTATTTTGTTGTTATCGCTAAGTTTATTATCATTAAATCAATATCTTAATGTGAAATCCAGTCTCGACGAAATGGTTTCAGATAGTATTGATGAAATCAGTAATGGGTTGTCCGAAAATATTGCCAGCATTATGCAAGGTAAGAAGATTGTTGGTGGCTATGTGATGGACTTAATTGAAGATGATATTTCCAATGAAAATATCGAACGTGTCTATACTAAGCCTGCTGTTCGAGAAGCCTTTATTTTAGCTGGCGTTGGATTTGAATCAGATGGCAGTATTGTCGATAACGACCCCAATTGGAATCCCGCTCCTGGCTACGACTCTCGTACTCGTCCATGGTACATCGAAGCAAAGCGCGCTAATAAAATCATATATACAGCGCCATACCCTGATTCCGTGACCAAAGAAATTGTTGTGTCTATGGGCATTCCAATGAATAAAAATGGCAGTTTTCACGGTGCGATGTTTTTAGATGTTAGCTTATCGGGTCTCGGCGACATTCTAAATAAAGTTGCGATTCTAAAATCTGGCTATGCATTTTTAGTGAGTAGTGATGGCCAAATAATTTCTCATCCAGAAGTGAGCTTCAACGGCAAAATGATGAACGATTACTTTGGTCGTTCGTTGAATTTAACGGGCAACGAATTCGAGCATGTTGAACGCGATGACAAAATGTGGATGACTAAGTTTAAAAAAGTTGAAGGTGTAGATTGGTACCTTGGTGTAGCGATTGATGAAGAGCAAGTGAATGCATTGGCCTCATCTTTGCGCAGCCAAGCTATCATGTATTCAACTGCCGCATTGATTTTTGGCATTATTGCCATGCTAGCGCTGATTAAACGCTTAATGCGTCCATTAGATGAAATATCAACGGCAATGCAAGATATTGCTGGTGGTGATGGAGACTTAACTCAGCGTTTATCGACTTCTGGTGATGTTGAGTTTGCGACATTAGCGCGAGGATTTAATTCCTTTGCTATTAATTTGCAATCACTTATTGGAGACTGTAAATCGTTAGCGACAGACATTTCTCATAACGCTGAAAAAACAACGCAAGGCGCTGAAGAAGCTGTTAATGCAATGCATCAGCAGTTATCAGAGCTAGAGCAACTTGCGACAGCGATGAATGAAATGTCATCAACTGCTTTGGAAGTTTCTGGTTATGCTAAGCAAGCTGCTGACTCTGCCTCTGAAGCTGATATCGCTGCGCAGGAAGGTGCTGGCATTGTTAGTGATACTTCAGAGTCTATTTTGTCATTATCTCGTCATATCGAAGAGGCAGTTAGCGAGGTTAAACAGTTGGAAGAGTCAACCGCTTCTATTGAAACTATCTTATCGGTGATTAACGGTATTGCAGAACAAACGAATTTATTAGCGCTTAACGCTGCTATTGAGGCTGCGCGTGCTGGTGAACAAGGACGTGGTTTCGCTGTTGTTGCAGATGAAGTACGTAACCTTGCTCAACGTACTCAAGAGTCAACGTCTGAAATTAAAAACATGATTGATGTATTGCAACAAGGCTCTATGTCGGTTGCAAATGTGATGTCTCAGTCACAAGAAGAGGCTACTCAATGTGTTGATAAAGCACAGGCAGCTAATGAAGCGCTAACTAGTATTAGTAAAGCCATTAACGAAATTACCGAAATGAACTTGCAAATTGCTTCTGCAGCGCAAGAGCAAAGTTTGGTGGCAGAGGAAGTAAATCGCAATACCACTAATATTAAAGACTTGTCTCAGAAAGTAGTAGATAACGCGCAAACAACGAATGCTGCAATGGGGGAGCAACGCGAAGTAACCCAAAAACAGCATGGTTTATTAAGTCGTTTTACCATCTAATCTGTTCATTCTATCTTGTCTCCCAAATACTTTTATTTTTTATAAAGGTGTTTTGGGAGCCTGCTCAAGGTTTTAATCCTATCCTTTTTGCTAATCTAAATAGCATGTTATGTTCAAACAACTTATCTTGGTGGCATTCGCTTAGGAAGTTCTTGAATTAAGGATTTTTATGATTGTTTATAATTTCGGTTCGATAAACATAGACCATGTTTATCGCGTTTCTCATTTTGTTCGCCCTGGCGAAACCATGACCTCAAATAACTACCAACAAGTGCTTGGCGGCAAAGGGGCAAACCAGTCGATTGCGCTTGGCCGTGCACAATGTAATGTGCAACATGTCGGTGCTATTTCAAAAAATGACTCAGTTTTATTAAATACATTGAATGATAGCGATGTGAGTACTAAGCACGTTGTATTGTCTGATGTGCCAACAGGTCATGCAATTATTCAGGTTAATGATGATGCTGAAAACGCCATAGTGCTGTTTGCAGGTGCAAACCATGAACTTAGCTTAGCGAAAATCGATGACGTGTTATCACAAGCAAATAAAGAAGATTGGGTTTTATTGCAAAATGAAACCAACAATATTGACCTTATTGTTAAGCGCGCCAAGCATTTTGGCTTATCCGTCGCTTTCAATCCTGCGCCGATGAATGCAGAGATAGTGAAACCGTTGATTAATGACATTGATTTATTAATCGTTAATGAAGTCGAAGCGATGGATTTATGCGATGTAGATTCTGTTGCATTAGCGCAGGCATCACTACAAAAAAATTATCCAAAATTGCAGATTATCCTGACGCTAGGTAGCCAGGGTGTGCGTTACCTGCACCAAGGCGAAATCACACAAGTGTCGGCTTTTAAAGTAGACGCAGTCGATACTACCGCTGCCGGCGATACATTTATTGGTTATGCATTAGCGGGTTTGCAATCAGCACTTAGTATTGAAGATACATTGCGACAAGCGTGTGCGGCATCTGCATTATGTGTCATGGCTCATGGCGCATCATCTGCCATTCCAACATTACCTCAAGTAGCTGACTTTATGGAGCAACACAATGCGTAAGATTATTATTGATACGGATCCTGGCATTGATGATGCTATGGCAATTATGTTGGCGCTTAAGTCAAAAGAGCTGGATGTATTAGCTTTAACAACGACTTTTGGTAATGTTGCGGTCGATTTGGCGACTAAAAACGCCCTGACATTATTAGAACTAGCCGACCGTGATATTCCTGTCGCTCAAGGCGTTGCAACACCAATAGCTGCACCTGCATTAGCTCCACCTGATTTCGTACACGGTAGTGATGGGTTTGGCAATATCAATTGGCCTGCGTCGACACGTGAAGCAGACAAGCGCAGTGCAGCTCAGTTAATCGTGGATATGGTTCATCAATATCCCAACGAAGTGTCGTTAGTGGCATTGGGTCCGCTAGGGAATTTTGCGCAAGCATTAGAGATTGATCCAAGTATTGTTGATTTAGTTGACGAAGTCATTTTAATGGGCGGCGCAGCAGAAGAGAAAGGTAATGTTACACCAGTCGCTGAAGCAAATATTATTAATGATCCTCATGCCGCTGAACTTGTTTTTGGCGCATCATGGCCAGTGACCATGATTGGACTTGATGTGACACATCAAGTGATTATGGACAATGAATTGTTAGCATATATTCGTGATAATAACGGCAAAGAAGGTGACTTCTTATATCAAGCGACACAATTCTATTTTGACTTTTACTACAAAACGTTCGGAATTAAAGGATGTTTTGTCCATGACGCGTCAACCATTATCTATGCATTGCAACCTGACATTTTTAAAACCGAAGGTCGAGTTATCCGTGTTGCCGTTGAGGGTGTTGGCATTGGGCAAACGATTACAGCTAAACCGGAACAAACATTTGCGTTAGATTTTTGGGAAAATAGACCTGTTACTAATATCTGTCTTGAAGTTGATAGCCAAAGAGCACTTAATTTAATTAAATCTGTTTTTAGCTGATAACCTTAGGGTCTGTTGAACTTTTGAGTTCATTTTTGCAGCAATTTGTTTGGGGTTTCTACAAGGCAGAGCCTA
>CAJXRU010000039.1 GCA_913060565.1 uncultured Gammaproteobacteria bacterium
GAGATCATGCCTAGTCTCGTGGGCTCGGAGATGTGTATAAGAGACAGATCATAGACATTGCCGCTGCACGTGCTCGGCGTAAATCACTATGAGCAACATCAGATAATACTTGGTCATTGGTATAAGCATGAATCGTTGTCATTAATCCTGACTCAATACCAATTGCATCATTTAATACTTTCGCAAACGGCGCTAAACAGTTTGTAGTACAAGAAGCATTTGAAATAACAGTCATGTCTTGCGTTAACGAATCATGATTAACGCCGTGTACAACAGTCGCATCAACATTTTTAGCTGGTGCAGAAATAATAACTTTCTTAGCGCCTGCTGCAAGATGTGGCTGTACAGCGTCTTTAGAAGTGAAAATACCCGTACATTCAAAAACGATATCAACGTCTAAATCAGCCCATGGCAAATCACTTGGGTTACGCTCACTAAACATCTTGATGCTATCGTCATTGACAGTCATTACGCCGTCACTGTATTTCACATCACAATTAAAGCGCCCGTGTACAGAGTCATATTGAGTCAGATGTGCACTTGAAGCACTATCACCTAGATCGTTGATTGCAACGATTTTTACTGGCGAGTCTTTTTTCTCTTCGTAAAGCGCACGTAAAATATTTCGACCGATACGTCCATAACCGTTAATAGCTACTTTAATTGTCATTTTCTTTCACCTTTATTACCGAAGTAATATTAATTCATGTAATTTAATTACAAAAATACACAACTAACGCCTGAAAAACAATATTAAATGCACTTTATTTTGGTTTTATTACAGTCAATTTTATTTATTTCATAAAATAGACTGCACTTTCTGTTATTTAACAACTTAAAATTTCAAATGGAATGCACAACTAGTTTTCATAAATAAGATTACAGTTGCTCAGCAGTTAAACATCAGATAGCTTAGGATTTATCCAAGTGGTTTTTATTGGGTGTCAGAAAGTTTTTTTGAAAAATTGTAAAGTTCTTGAAAGATTAAATCGCAATAGCGGTCTTGTAGATTGATAATTAAATAAAGGAAAGTTTCCATGAGTACACAATTAAAATCTAAAATCGGTGGCGCTTCATTAGCAATGGCAGCAGCAGGTCTAATGGGCTGTGCAGCAACTGCAGATACTAATACAGCAGCATCTTCTTCAGCTAAAGCAGAAGTTGCAGCAAACACAGTTGAACTAGTTCATTGTTACGGCGTTAACAAGTGTAACGGCCACAATGACTGTAAAACGGCTGAAAATGCATGTAAAGGTCAAGCGTCTTGTAAAGGTCACGGTTTCGTTGCTTTACCAGAAAAAGCATGTGGTGATATCGGCGGTGAGCAGAAAGATGATTGGGTTGGCAAAACAACTAAAGTTGACTTAGTACATTGTTACGGCGTTAACATTTGTAAAGGCCATAACGACTGTAAAACAGCAAACAACGCATGTAAAGGTCACGCATCTTGTCAAGGTCAAGGCTTTGTAACTGCTGGTGCAAAAGCTTGTGGCGATATCGGCGGTAAAGTTGGCGCTTAATCACTGTTCATTTTGATGTGTTACATCAATGAAACAATAAAAAGGAGACGATAAGTCTCCTTTTTTATATCAGACATGTAATAGTGTCACTATAGAAAAATTAAATGAGTAATTTAAATGATTAATGATCATTTCTTGGGTTTTGGCCTTGGCCTTCGCATTCCCCATTTTGAAGATGTGTTAAACACCGAACATAATGTCGATTGGTTTGAAATTCTAACGGAAAACTACATGGTTGGCGGTGGCAAACCTCGCTATTACTTAGAGCAAGTTGCCGAACGTTTCCCTATCGTAATGCATGGTGTTTCAATGTCAGTTGGCAGCACAACACCTTTAGATACTCAATATCTTAACCATTTAAAACAACTGATTAATGATGTTAAGCCTCGATGGATTTCAGATCATCTTTGTTTTACTCAGGCTAATGGTGTCAACAGTCACGACTTATTACCATTGCCTTATACCGAAGATGCCATTAACCACGTTGCACAACGAATAATGCAAGCGCAAGATCATATCGGTCAGCAGATGCTAATTGAGAATGTATCAAGCTATTTAACCTACAAAGAATCAGGCATGACGGAATGGGAATTTTACAACGAAGTGTGTCAACGCGCCGATTGCTTGATGTTACTAGATATTAATAACATTTACGTCAGTGCTCGCAATCATCAATTTGATGCTAATGACTACATTAATGCAATTGATGGAAAACGCGTTCGACAAATTCACTTAGCGGGTCATACCGATTATGGCGATTATGTTATCGACACACACGATCATGATGTGTGCGATCCAGTATGGGATTTATACCGTGCTGCCGTGAAAAAATTTGGCGCTGTAAGTACCATGATTGAACGCGACGACGACATTCCGCCGTTTACAAATTTAGTTGATGAATTAAATATTGCTAAACGTATCGCTCATGAAGAATTACCCGATCTATCACAATGGAATAAGGAGCAGGTACATGTCTGATCTCGCTCGCTTACAACAACAGTTTGTCGCTTTTTTACAAGGCCAACAATCTGACTTTCCGCAACTTATTGGTGATCAACCGCCCGTTGCCACAGATATTCGGCTAAATATTTATCACAATGCCTACCGGATGCGACTTAGAGAGACGATTGACAACGATCATCCTATGCTAGGTAAATATTTGGGTGATGAATTTTACGATATCTTGGTTGCCAATTATATTGATACCTACCCATCAAAGGTTAAGTCTTTGCGTTACTTTTGTGATGCGATCCCAACCTTATTGGCTGAGCAACAACCGTTTATTGAGCATCCTATTTTATCGCCGCTTGCAGCATTTGAACGTGCATTACTCACAGCGTTCGATGCAACAGATGCGAGCACAATCGGGATTAACGACTTAGCATCGTTACCGGGCGATCAATGGCCAAACATCACGCTGTCATTTCATCCCAGCGTTTCAGTATTCGAAGAGCCAATCAATGCCGTAGCAACGTGGCAACATTTGAAGTCAGACAAAAACCCACCAGCGCCTCTAGCTCACGAATTACCACTCTATTGGCTTATTTGGCGCACGCCAGAGCGTCTCACAGAGTTTAGAAATTTCATGGCACCAGAAATGGTCTTACTCAAACATTTTGTTAATGGCGGAAACTTTGCTGACGGCTGTGATGCTCTTGCCGAATACTTACCCGTTGACGAAATACCACAGTTTGCCGTGCAATATCTTCAACAATGGTTAACCAATGGCTTAGTTTCAAAGTTAACAGCTCATTAGTGGAGCCATTCATCCATGAGTTTAGTCAGTGTTGTCATATCGATTGGTTTGGCAACACATTCAGTCGCGCCACTTGATAATGCCTGAGCTCTGTCTTCTTGCATTGCCTTTGCAGTAATAGCAATAATCGGTAGTTCATTAAAATTACCTGAAGCTCTAATCGCTTTCATAGCGGTATTTCCATCCATAACAGGCATCATTATATCCATTAAAATAATATCAATATCTGGATACTCCGCTAGCTTATCTAACGCAGCTTGGCCATTCTCAGCAACGACTATTTTTACGTTTCGACTTTTCAGCCCTTGAATCAATGAAAATACATTTCTAGAATTGTCGTCAACAATCAGCACTTGCTTGCGATCTTGGTTACTTTGCAATGGCTCATTTTCTTGCACAAAGGTCGGTTGAATATCATGTAATTGCGACGTTATATTATGGGTGAGTGGAATGTTAACGAGAAAGCGGCTCCCTTGTCCTAATTCGCTAGTGACGGTTATCGCACCACCAATGAGCTCAAGCATCCGTTTAGCAATGGTCAGCCCTAATCCAACACCACCAAATTCACGAGATGTTGAGCCATCAATCTGTTGAAATGATTCAAAAATTGTCGCAACTTGCTGAGCTTCAATACCGACGCCGCTATCAGTGACCGCAATTGCTAGCGATTGCTCGCTACGCAAATAGTTAATATGCAGTGACACGTCACCCTCTCGCGTAAATTTAATGGCGTTACTTAATAAATTCGTCAATACCTGTTTAATTTTTTGAAAATCAATAATAACTAATACAGGAACATCATCAGCGATGGTGCAGCTAAAGGCTAATCCTTTTTCAGTCGCTATCGATGCAAATTTTTCGGTAAGTGCTTTGATTAATTCTCGCGGTGAATGTTGCTGATAAAAGGCTTTGATCTTGCCTGTTTCTAATTGTGATAAGGCCAAGATATCTTCGATAAGATCGAGTAATTCGTTGCCACTTTTATGAATCACATTTAATGACTCTAGCTGTTCAGAGTGAAGATTGTCACGCTCGTTCTCCGTCAACAAACTCGACAAAATTAAAATAGAATTAAGCGGCGTTCGCAGCTCATGTGACATATTTGCCAAAAATTCGCTTTTATAACGATTCGATTTTTCCAAGAGACTGGCCTTATGGGCTATCTCTTTTGTGGCAGCGGCCATCTCAGCATTTATCGCTTCAATCGCTTGTTTTTCATCAAACAACGCTTTGCGAGATTCCTCTATCGTCATAAGATCATTATACGATCGCACTGCGCTGACAATGCTCGAAAATAGCTTACTCGCGGTGAGTTCATTCTTTTCTTTATAATCATTAATGCGGTACTTAAGAATAACTTCTTCTTCCGGCGTACTTCCTGGTTGCCCTGTTCGCAGAATAATCCGTACCGTATCGAGTTTTAATTCGTCTCTAATCACCTTACAAGCATCTAAGCCAGCATGCTCACTTTCCATAACAACATCTAGTAAAATTACCGCAAAATCTTGTTGTTCGCGCAGTAAATCAGTCGCTTCTCGCCCAGTATAAACACTATGAAATCGCAGTTTCTTACCATCAATGACCTTAGATTTAAGCACTGTCTTTGTAATGCTATGAACCGTTTCTTCATCATCAACAATTAACACGTCCCAAAATTGTTCAGGCGATTGTTCTGTCGCAATTGGTTTGCTGGTGTCGTCACTAAATAAAAAATCACTCATTATTCACTCCTTAGATAATTCAGTGCATCGTGCACAACTTATCTGTTTAAACTTACCACTGGTTCGTCACCCTATCTTTCTCTGTTACTTAGTTCCCTTCAGATAACGGAATAGTTAAGGTGTAGGTTGTTCCACCCCCCAGCTCTGATGCTAAATCAATGTCACCGTGTAACTTGTCACTTACTAACGCCTGCACAATATGCATTCCTAACCCCGTTCCGCCACGGGCTCTTTTCGTGGTAAAAAACGCTTCGTAAAGTTTCGCCTTAGTATCCTCATCCATTCCTAAGCCGTCATCGCTGTAAACTAATACAAGCTGTGATGCCTCCAGTGTTGCGCTAATTGTAATGATTCCTTCATCACGCCCTTCAAAGCCATGAAGCACAGAATTATTCATTAAATTGGTATAAATTTGATAAAAAACCCCAGGATAGCTATCCACAAATACGTTATCTGCAATATGGTTTTCTATCTGAAATTTACGGTCAATGGAGCGACGCATACTGGCGAGTAAATTCTCTAAGTGTTCATGCATGTTAAAGTGCTGGCGATGTTCCTGATGCTCATTTACTGACACCAGTTTGAATGACTTAATCAATTGCGCCGCTTTTTCAAGGCTTGTTGACATAGAGTCAGTCAAAGAAAGCGTTGACTCTAAGAAATCTGAAAGAGAGCTTTTTGTTAACTTGCTCTCTTCTAACGATTTAGCCAACCGCTCACCATCAGATTGAATATGGGTGACAGCGGTTAACGCCAATCCGACTGGTGTATTGAGTTCATGTGAAACGCCTTGCACCATATTACCAATGGAGGCCATTCGCTCTGACTTAGCAAGTTGGGTTTGCGTTTTTCTAAGAGTAACTATGCTCTCTTCTAATTCTTTGGTTCTTACTAATACCATTTCCTCTAAATTTTCTTGGTGCTTTTTCAATTCCTCTTTATTTTCCATTAACACCTGTTGAGTGTGCTTAGATTCAATGAGTAGTCGTTCTGTTTGATTGTTCTTTTCTTTAAATACCTGCGCTGACTTTGCCATTGCACCAATTTCATTGTGGCTGTCTAAACCAGGAATACGATCAACGGGTTGATCTTTTGATAAGGCAATAAATGTATTGGTAATTCTATGCAGCGGTTCAATAATTCCTCGCGCCGTATACCATGCGAAAAACAGCCCTAGCAACACAGATAAGCTAGTGGCAATCGTAGAACTAACTCCAAACTCATTAATGGAGTTATTAAGATCTGCAAATAAACTTTCCCTTTGCGCTAGTGACAAATTCTTAAGTTCTTGCGAGCTTCTAGAGAATTCTGCTGCCTGACCAGCAATGACCCCATTAAAAATAAATAGATACCCTCGAGTCAATCGGAATATCTTCGCTAATTGCTTTCGATAAGCCGTAGTTTTGGTCGTTATTTCATCAACAATATCCCGCTGCTCAATCGTTGTTAACGACGGTATAATAGCTTTGAGTTTGTTCATACTTTCAATGACACGGCGACGACTTTCTTTCGAACGACCAGAATCAGGGCTCGTTACATATAACAGCATCGATTGTTGCGCTTTAATAATCCCCATTTCCGCAATAACAAGTTGCTGACGCACCTCATCATTGACTGACGATAAAGCACGTAATGCCTTAAACTGTTCATCGATATGATGTGATAACGCCAAAGTATCGCCATGCAATAAAGTGTCTCGTGCACTGCGATCTTCGGCTGCCCGATTAAATTGCTCGGTTAATAAACGTAGTGATTCCACCATATTGGCGATGATGTTTTTCTCTTGCTCAACAATCGTTAATTGATTGATGGTCGCTAGCTTTTGCTCCAATTCTTGTGACAAGGTGTTAACACTGTCAAACACCGATTTCATGCCTGTATTGGCATAAAGAATAATGTAGCGTTGCATCTTTTCAATCATCGCATCGGCTTTAGATATTTCGTTGTAAAAATGCGAAGAGGTTTGCAATGTCTTTTGATTACGTTCCATTTTCTCCAATGAAAAATGGCTTAAAATAAACATGGCAAGCAACACAGCAATAATGCCGCCGAAGCTAATATATAATCGTGTGCCAATTTTCATTATTCGTCCTCACAATCCTTGTTACGACACAATAAATTCATACCAACGCGCCAAGCTGTGCTCATACGTATTCATCACGGTGTTCCACACAGCAACATTACTAAAACGCTGCTGATAAGAGCCACCAGAACGCATTCCGCCCTTTGAAACCACCTTACTCCCGTCAGTTCCCATCAAATCAGTTAATGCAGGTTTACCATCATACCAATAGTCCCATTCTGCTTGAGATAGGTATTGTTTTGAGCGCTGTGGATTTGAGATGTAATACCCTTGACGCGCGATAAACGCACCAGCCCAACCTGACAGCCACCAATTCATGTATTCATAGGCATTTTCTTGTACTTCATCACTGGCTTCACTAGATAAACACATGACTCCATGCCACGCTCGAAAGCCCTCTTTAGGCGCCGCGTAAGATACTGGGATATTCATTTTATTGAGTGTTGAAACCGCTGGGGAAAACATGCTTTCAATCACCACATTATTACTACTCATTAAATTGACAGATTCAGGCACGCTATTCCAAACGCCATTAAAATGGCCACTTTTCTTATACTTCACTAAAATATCAAATAACTGATCAACTTCAGCACGTGTCATTTGCCCTATATCTTTAAATGTCATTAAACCTTTGGCTTGAGCCGCTAACGCCATATCAAAAATACCGATAGTCGGTGCGTTTACCAGGCCAACCTTTCCATGCCACTTATCGTCAAGTAGCCATGCCCAGCTCTCTGTTTCATAGGGCGTACCCTGCGGAACACTGCGGGTGTTATATCCAAAAGAATCAACATTATGAACATAAGGTAAAAAGGAAATTTGTCCGGTGAATTGGTCACCCAAAGTACCATCGTTTTGTACGTTCAAGATTTTATAAGGTGCGTCACCGGCGCCGAGTTTTGCCTGCGGCGTAATTCTACCGGTTTTGGTGAGATTATTAATTTCAGACCAATATTTAAGGCGGGAAACATCTATTGCTTGAATGGCATCAGCCTCCCACAAAATATTGATGCTGTCGGACCACTGTTCATAAAGATCAAACGAACTAGGACGCGACGCTGCTTTTTGCAATACATGGGAGCTGCCACCAGGTTCAAAAATAAGATCGAGCCCTAAATCTTGCTGCGCCTTTTCTCGAATAGCTTCTTGCAAGGTGACATGAGTGCCAAGCACTCTAAGGGTCTTATTTTTTGGCGCAGCATAAACGCCAGCACTTGCTAGAGCACAACCTGCACTCACAGCTGAAACAGACTTTATAAATTTACGACGAGTTAACATGTCTTATCCTATATTTTTTAAAATATAGGTTAACGGCATTGTCAATCAGCAAAAGACGCTGTACATCAGAGCGCAGTTAACCTCTTTACACGGTTAAACAAACAACTTAAAGACAACAAAGAAAATGAAGGGAATTTCCAAGCATAAACCATTAAATTTAGAGTGACACCAATAATAAATTATTGCAATTTTTTAACCTTTAATATCGACTAATGTTCAATCTTAGCCACGGAGTGTTGTAAACTAGGTGGCAATTTACCAATAACAGCTTTTTTATTATGTATGAGTCATTAAAGTCGTCCCTTAATCGGCTAAAAAACAATAAGGTCTTTGAACTTTCAGTCGTTGCAGTGATTATCATTTCAGCACTAGAAATCGGCGCAAAAACTTTTGATTTAACCGATAGCGCAGTGTCAGTTACTGATATTTTAGATATCTTCATTACTGTATTTTTCTTATTCGAACTATCAATTCGCTTTATCGCAGAAGAAAACAAAAGAGAATTCTTTAAAAAAGGTTGGAATATATTCGATACCTTAGTCGTCATTATTAGCTTAGTGCCAATTAACGACTCCGAAATGGCGTTGCTAGCACGACTCGTCCGCGTATTCAGAGTTTTACGTATGGTATCTGTTGTTCCGGAGCTGCGCATATTAATTAACTCCCTGATCAAGGCAATGCCGCAACTCGGTTACGTTATTTTATTAATGTTTATCATTTTCTACATCTACGCCGCAATTGGCAGCTTTATGTTTGCGCAAATAAATCCTGTTTTATGGGGCGATATTGCCATCTCAATGTTGACACTATTTAGGGTCATGACTTTTGAAGATTGGACGGATATTCAATATGAAACGATGGATGTTTATCCGATGTCTTGGATATTCTATCTGTCGTTTATTTTCTTCACTGCCTTTGCATTTTTAAACATGGTTATTGGTATTGTGGTCAATGTGATGGAAGAAGAACACGCGCTTGAGCGCAGTTCAAAAGAGCCCTCTATGACGGAGCTACAAGAAGAAATTCGCGAACTAAAAACCATGATTAGCGAGCTTAAAAAGTAGTTAATCATCAGTTCCCTATACGAAAAAACGCCGCATTTATTTCGGCGTTTTTTTTTGCCGCGCTTAAACGTAATCATTCCATTAGCAGTAGACTTTAATATTACAACCAAAAAACCTATTGACGATAGGTTTTTATTCATTACAATAAACCTATTAACAATCGGTTTTTATATAATAGGTATCTTTCATGAAATTAGGTGATTTAGAAAAGCTTGTTCTTCACTACCTGTGGAATCATGACTCTCGTGACGTCAAACAAGTTTATGCCCACTTTGAGAAAATTCGTGGCGGCAGCTTAAATACCTATCAAAGTACGCTGGATCGACTATTTAAAAAAGACTTACTCGCCCGTGAAAAAGTGGGACACGCTTTTCAATATCGCGCGAAAGTCGAGCGTCATGAGCTTATTGGGCAATTAATAAAATCAGTAACCAATGACTTTATTGCCGATGACGACTCGAGCCTTATAGCCGCCTTTTCTTCGTTATCACAAGATTTTAATATCGAGCAATTAGACAAGTTAGAGCAGCTTATCGAACAACAACGTCAAAAACTCAAACAAGGTAATTAATGATGGTTGAAGGCACCGTAGCTATCTGGCTCAACATATCAACTATCGCCATCTTAACTTTCATCTTGGCTAACGGCGCTGTATCGGCGCTTGTTTGTGTGTTAGCACAACAGTTTTTAACACTGCAGGTCGCCTCGCGTAAAACGTCATTATGGTTGTTGGTAACCCTGCCTTGGATAGCCAGTCTGTGCGTGGCTAGCTGCTTTTTCTATCAGTATTTTTACGCTTCCCCATTTGAGCCAACCTTAAGTTTTGCCCATTGGCACCATATCAGTGACTTTAATTGGCTAAGTTGGCACGGTGTGACTTTGCTAATTGGATTAGCATTCATCGCCTATGTATTCGTGAGTAAATTGAGGCAGCTACATAAACATCAACAGCAGATCAAACTACTCGCTGAATTTTCACAGCCACTGGGCCCTAATTTGTACTTGGTTGATGCGCCTTATGCCAGTGCCTTTACCAGTGGCTTTTTTAAAAAGCGTTGCTTTGTTACCAAACCGCTATTAGCCAGTACATCAACAACAGAGCAGGCCATTATTGTCGGTCACGAGCAAGCCCATGCTAAAAACAGCGATCCCTTGAAAAAATGGCTATTTAGTATTCTCGCCTTGTTCTTCGTGCCTACCATTGCCAAGCGACTCAAATTGCATATGACGCTGGCCATGGAACAAGATGCCGACAACGCTGTGATCAACAACGAATTTGAACCAACGATTGTAGCTAGTACCTTAGTAAAAGTGGCGCGATTAAACGCACAGCAATCGCCTTTAGCACACAGCGAGCTAGTGGCTAATTTTGGCGCAGATGTACTAGAGCAACGTGTGCACTTTTTATTAGGTCAACTAAATTTGAAACCGACTAACCCGTGGCTCACTGCGGTGTTTGTATTGAGTACCTTGATTGTGTGTATCGTTTCCATCGATTCACTCCATCATTTTATTGAAACAATTTTTAATCACTAGGCGCACGGCGACTGCCATGCGTTTTTTATTATTCATAAAACCGATTAACAATGGGTTTTATAGATTTATCAACGAGGACACTATGTTGTTATCTAAAAGATCAGCGTATCTAGTTATACCCCGTGCTCATTTAGTAAAAAAACCGACTAACAATCGGTTTAAAATGCAAGGCCGAAAATTGTGGCAAGCCATTTCACTAACCACCCTATCCCTAATGACAACGACAGCTTGGTCGCAAACGATAGATTTAAATCAAGCGCTACACAAAACGCTGGCACAGCATCCGCAATTGCGACGTTTCCAATACGCCAAAGAAATTGCCGACGGTCAATTACAGCAAGCTGCAACAGCTACTCCGATGACCATCAACGCCAAGGTGGAAGATGTCTTAGGTAGCGGTGACTACCGCGGTTTATCAGGCATGCAAACGAGCTTGTCCATTTCATGGCTGCTAGAAGATGAAATCATTAATTCTCGCGTTGGCGTTGCTAAAACCAATGCTCAAATGACGCAGTTTGAGCGTCAACTCAGTGCCCTTGATGTCGCCGCAGATACCGCCACGCATTTCATTACGCTATTGTCTCAACAAGAGCAATTGACGCTAGCTAAACTAGCCCAGCGCACCGCTAGTGATATGCTTAAACAAATCTCTCGCCGCGTTAAAGTTGGTCAGCTCACCGTTATCGATGAGTTGAGAGCGAAAGCGAATCTCTCGAAAAAAGCATTGGTCGTCGAAGATTTAATTCACGAAATAGAAGCAACTAAGGCGCAACTTGCCGCACAGTGGCAAGGTAGCAGTGAGTTTGAAGTGATAGGAGATCTGCAACAGGTACCGACAGTTAGCACATTAGACAATCTGATCGCTACGCTCAAAGACAGCCCAACATTTTTAAATTTTGCAGCGCAGCGCCAAATCATGCAATCTCAAGTCACGCTAGCTAAAGCCACCAGCGTGCCTGCATGGCAATTTAACGTCGGAGTAAAACGCAATGAAGCCATCGATGACATTGGTTTTAACGCAGGTATAAGCATTCCCTTTGGCGCTAAAAATCGTAACCAAGGCAGCATTCGCGCACTCAACGCAAAACAGCTACAAAACGAAGCAATGGCAGATGCATGGTTTAAACAGGTGAGCAAAGACCTACTTCTGCTTAGTCACAAAATTAAACATAACACTCACGTGATCAGCACGTTATCAGACACCACCATTCCAGCACTTGAGCAAGCCAGCGTTCATGCCGAAAAAGCCTATAACATCGGTAATTTACGCTATAGCGAATGGAATGATGTGCAGCAAGCACTCATTAGTGCTCAAGGCGAGCTTATCGGCGCCTATACCGAAATAGCCCTATTAAATATTGAGTTAGAACGTCTTGCAGGCGTTTCTGTCACTACTAATTAACAACGAGTCCATCATGAAAAAGAACCCAATTATTAGCGCATTCATCGCCAGTCAGCTGGCTATAATAAGCGTGTCTATTGCGCCAAATGCGCAAGCACGTAGCGACCATCACCAAGAAGCCGCTCCACGCGTAGAAGTCGAAAAAGGCCCCAACAACGGCCGCATGTTACGCGACGGTGACTTTACCGTCGAATTAGCTATTTTCGAAACGGGTGTACCGCCTGAATTTCGCATCTACGCGACAAATGGTGGCCAAGCGCTTTCTCCGCAAGATGTCGATATCAAAGTGACATTAACGCGTCTGGGTAACAAAACGGATGCGATTAGCTTTTATCCTGAAAACCACTATCTACGCGGTGACATGGCAATTTACGAGCCTCATTCGTTTCAAGTCACGTTAAACGCCACTTATCGCTCAAAAACCTATCAGTGGCACTACGACAACTTTGAAGGCCGCGTGACTATTGCTAAACCATTAGCACAAAGCATGGATATTCAAACGAGCATTGTTGGTCCTAAGATGCTCCATCAGCGCCATCAAGCCTACGGTAAATTAATGCTTGCTCCCAATGCGACACGCCACATCAGTGCTCGCTTTGCTGGCGAAGTTAAAAAGCTTCATGTTCGTCAAGGCCAGTGGGTAACCAAGGGGCAAAAACTGTTAACGATTGAGAGCAACAGCAATCTCAATAATTACAATATTACCGCGCCAATGAGCGGGCTTATTAGCGCTCAAATGACAGGCGTTGGCGAACAAAGTGGCGACAAAACACTGTTGACGATCATTGATCCGAGCAAGCTTGTTAGCGAGATTGCGGTTTATGGCAACAAGCGTTTTGAGATCCCGCAAGATGCTCCCGTGACACTAACCATCGGTAACAAAGAAGTTACCACTACCTTCTTCGACACCTTACCTCAACTTACGGCGAATCAAGCGAGAATTTACCGCGCCTACGTAGACAATGCTCAAGGAGATTTTAGCGCCGGACAATTCGTGAAAGCCAGTATTTCATTAGGCACATTCGATGTGCCAATGGCTGTGAACAAAGCAGCATTACAAGCTTTTCGCGACTTCACCGTGGTCTACACCAACATCGGCGAGCAATACGAAGTACGCATGCTAGAACTTGGCCGTGAGTCAGACGGTTGGGTCGAGGTAAAAAGTGGTATTAACACCGGTGATAGCTATGTCTCTAAAAACAGCTACATCATTAAAGCCGATATTGAAAAATCTGGCGCATCACACGATCACTAAGGAAATCGCATGTTAGAGTCAATTTTAAAGTTTGCGATTCACCGTAGCAAACTCATTATGGTACTGGTGCTAGCGGTTGCAGCCCTTGGTTTATATAACTTTACCAAGCTGCCTATCGACGCCGTACCAGACATTACTAATGTTCAGGTGGTGATTAATACTGAGATCGCAGGTTATACACCGCTTGAAGTTGAGCAACGTATTACCTACCCGCTGGAGACAGCATTAGCTGGTGTCCCAAATCTTGAATACACCCGATCAGTATCCCGTTATGGGCTGTCGCAAGTTATTGCTATTTTCAAAGATGACACCGATATTTACTTCGCCCGCCAATTGGTCAATGAGCGATTAAGTGCCGCAAAATCAGAACTACCCGCCAATGCCGATCCTGAGCTTGGGCCGATTTCTACGGGCCTTGGCGAGATATTCATGTTCACCGTTGATGCCATTGAAGGCGCAACCAATAGCGACGGCACAGCAATTACGGCAACGCAGCTGCGTACAATACACGACTGGATTATTCGTCCACAACTGATGCAAGTTGAAGGCGTGGTAGAAGTCAACCCTATTGGTGGTTTCGAGCGTGAAATTTTGGTGGCAATCAAGCCAGAAAAACTGATGGAATTTGGTTTGTCACAGCAAGATGTCATTAATGCCATCGGCAGTCACAATCAAAATCGCGGCGCAGGATTTATTGAGCGCGACGGTGCCCAATGGTTAATTCGCTTACCCGGACAGCTTGAAGATGTGGCACAGCTTAATGACATTCCCGTCTCTGGTCGCTCCAGCCAAGTCATTACCATAGGTGATGTAGCCAGTGTTGGTGAAGGAAAAGAACTGCGCTCTGGCGCGGCAACTCAAAATGGCCGCGAAGTGGTACTCAGTACCGTGTTTATGCTTATTGGCGAGAACAGCCAAAAGGTCGCTAAAGATGTTGGCGAACGACTTGCTGTCATTAATCAAAACTTGCCTCAGGGTATTGAGGCTAATGCCGTTTACGATCGCACCAAGCTAGTTAATAAGACACTGGACACCGTGAAAATGAACCTCGTTGAGGGCGCTATTTTAGTTATTGTGGTCTTGTTCTTACTACTGGGTAATTTTCGTGCGGCGCTACTTACTGCAGCGGTGATCCCCTTTGCCATGCTTATGACTATTACGGGAATGGTTCAAACTAAAACTAGCGCTAATTTAATGAGTCTAGGGGCCCTTGATTTTGGTCTTTTAGTCGATGGCGCGATTATTATTGTTGAAAACTGTATCAGGCGCCTGTCTCAAGCTTCTCACAAAGGTGTGTTGCCTCTAAAAGAGCGCCTAGCCTTGGTGTTTGACGCAACGCGAGAAGTGATACGCCCTGCCCTCTTTGGCGTCTTTATTATTACCTCCGTTTATCTGCCTATCTTTGCGCTATCTGGTGTTGAAGGAAAAATGTTCCACCCTATGGCGATCACCGTCGTTATTGCACTCGTTAGCGCCATGATACTGTCAGTTACCTTTGTGCCCGCAGCGATTGCCTTACTATTTAAAAAGCCAGTGGTAGAAAAACACAATGTGGTCATGAGTAGTGCCGAAAAACTTTATCGCCCGTTACTCACTATCGTATTAAAAGCACGCTGGTTGGTAATTGTTATCGCCATTAGTCTTGTTTCAAGCGCTGGTGCTATCTCTACTAAACTTGGTAGCGAATTTGTTCCTAATCTCGATGAAGGTGATATTGCAATGCATGCCCTGCGCATTCCGGGCACCTCGTTATCACAATCTATTGAATTACAGCGAGAGCTTGAAGCGCGAATAGCGCAGATGCCAGAAGTAGAGCGTGTCTTTTCTAAAATCGGTACGCCAGATGTCGCCACTGATCCGATGCCACCAAGTGTTGCCGACACCTTTGTGATCTTAAAACCACGTGACCAGTGGCCAGATCCCAACAAGCTTAAAGTTCAAGTTGTTGACGAGCTAGAAGCCGTAGTCACACCAGTGCCGGGAAATCGCTACGAATTCCTACAGCCCATTCAAATGCGTTTTAATGAGTTACTCGCCGGAGTACGCGCCGAACTTGCCATCAAGGTATTTGGTGATGACTTTGAAACACTTGCAGTGGTAGGTAAAGCTATCGAACAAGCCATTGGTAATGTGGAAGGTATTCGCGATGTATCCCTTGAACAAACTAAAGGGCTGCCAATGTTGTCAATTATTCCAAATGACCAACAGTTAGCATTCTACGGCTTAAGCAAGCAAGCGTTGCAAGATCAATTAGCCACCGCAATGGGCGGCAGCACCGTCGGAAAATTTTACGATGGCGATAAGCGCTTTGACATTGTAGTGCGCCTTGGTGAACAGGCTCGAAATGATATCGATAACCTGCTAAATCTGCCGATTAACTTAAGCGATAACCAACGTGTGCCACTAAGTCAATTAGCAACCATCGATATGGTAAACGGCGCTAATCAAGTGAATCGCGAGAATGGTAAACGCCGCGTTGTAGTCACCGCAAATGTTCGCGGCCGCGATCTCGGCAGTTTTGTAAGTGACGTACAACAAGCCATTAACAATCAAGTGGAGTTGCCTGCTGGATACTGGGTGGAATATGGCGGAACCTACCAAAAACTACAATCTGCATCACAGCGACTAAGTATTGTTGTGCCAGTAACCCTAGTGCTAGTAGTTGGCTTATTATTGCTGGCGATGGGCTCATTTAAAGACTCAATGATTATCTTTAGTGGTGTACCTCTAGCATTAACAGGCGGTGTATTTGCTTTATTATTAAGAGATATTCCGTTTTCGATTTCTGCCGCCATTGGCTTCATTGCACTCTCAGGCATTGCCATCTTAAACGGCTTGGTTATGGTGTCTTTTATTCGCGATTTACGCAGCAGTCTAAGCCTTGAAGCAGCCATCATCAAAGGCGCAATCACGCGCCTAAGACCGGTATTAACAACGGCATTAGTCGCCTCATTAGGTTTTATTCCTATGGCACTTAATACTGGAATTGGCTCAGAGGTTCAGCGCCCGCTAGCGACAGTTGTTATTGGCGGCGTCATTTCATCAACCCTTTTAACCTTATTTGTACTTCCCGTACTGTATCGTCTATTGCATTCAGAGAAGCTAACTAATCATCAGGAAGTAAACTCGTGAGCAGATTTAAACTCATCCTGTTACTGCTCGTCTCTACAGCACTGTTGGCGCTGACATCGTTTGATGTCTTCGCCCACGGCGTTGACGACAAAACACGTAACTTTATTGAAAATAATCAAGGGGTACATATTCTGCCCTTTATCTACATCGGCGCTAAACACATGGTGACGGGCTACGATCACTTGCTGTTTTTAGTCGGCGTATTGTTCTTTATTCGCCGTGCAAAAGAAGTATTAATTTACGTCAGCATGTTTACTATTGGTCACTGTATTACGTTAATGAGCGGTGTATTGGCAGATATTCAAGTAAACGCTTACCTCATCGATGCCATTATCGGTTTCTCGGTTATCTACAAGGGATTTGACAACCTAGGCGGCTTTAAACGCACCCTTGGCTTTCAGCCTGATCCGAAGAAAACGGTGTTGATTTTCGGTCTCTTCCACGGGTTTGGCCTTGCCACAAAAATTCAAGAGTTTGGTTTACCTAGTGACGGGCTTATTCCAAACCTCATTGCCTTCAACATCGGAGTCGAGCTTGGGCAAGTGTTAGCACTAATTTTCATTTTGTTGGCGATTAACTTTTGGCGCCGTCACACAAGTTTTAACCGTTTTTCTGACATAGCAAATACAGCCCTGATGAGTGGCGGAATCATGCTTGTTGGTATGCAATTAACTGGCTATTTCATTAGCTAACTCAAACAAATTAGAGACAATATTATGGAACAACATCAATCATCTATATCACTGGTTAAAGCAAGTTTAGTTGCCGCCATCATTGCGATAATCACCTTGGTATGCATTATTTTACCCGCTGAGTACAATATCGATCCAACAGGACTTGGCGGTAAACTAGGTCTAACCGTATTCAACGAAGAAGCCAGTGTCCAAGCACCGCAAAAAGCCAGCACTGGTGAGCAAGAAAGCGTTGTTGTTACCGTACCAGCGGGACGCGGCATTGAGTACAAACTAGCCATGGCACAATTTAAAAAAGTCACCTATGAATGGACCACGAATGAAGGCGATGTTTATGTTGATCTTCACGGCGAACCAAAAAGTGATACCACAGGCTACTTCGAGTCCTACACCATTGCCACCAGCGATTCGATGAAAGGAAGCTTTACCGCCCCTTTTGACGGTTCACACGGCTGGTACTGGAAAAATAAAAGCAATAAAGATATTCAAATTCAACTTATCTTCAACGGCGAATTCGTCGTTGAAGGCCTTAAATAATAAAGGAAATCATCATGAAATTAATTAAAGTGCTACTACTTGTTACATCTCTTTCTTTCTCTTTCACTACAATTGCACATGGTGGTGGTCACGGTGAGATGGGCGCAGAAAAAGCGGTTTCCCTGGCCCAAACATCAGCAAAAATGTTGACCTTTAAGTCGCACAATATGAGTGTGGGAAAGCTCGATAAATCATGGAACAAGGTAGCCAAAGAGCAGTTTATTTTGGTCGAAGAAGGTAAAGAAAGTTTTATCGTCAAGGCTATCAATACAGCAAACAATCAAACGTTGTATTTTAACGTGAGTAAAGATGGCAGTGTTAATAAAGTCTCAGAATCATCGAACTTTGAACAGGCATATGGACACGCTCACTAGCATATCCATTATTGGAGTAGTATTTCGCTAGCCGCAAATACTACTCATTAATTGAGATGTAGTAATAAATAGGCCATTGGTGAGGTGAACCTTCAAATTTGAATTGACGTTTGTAATTAGTTACATCAACCCCAAAACTGTGAATGGGTGCGCGATTACTGCCAGGTACATTATCATCAGTGTCAAAATAGGTGATGCTTTGATCTGCACAACTCCCAAATTTATTAATACCAAAGTCCCAAAACAATCCACCGTAAATAGAAACAGGATCTAAATAAATACTTTTAATAGTAATGTTTGTATTGGACTGAGTAATTACTTCACAAATACCATAATTTACGAATGCACCACAGCTGTGCCCAATTAGTTTAATGTTCTTCAAATTAGGATTACTTAAAAGCAAATGAGCAATATTATTGCCAATACGTCGCCCGTTCACTGAACAAGTCAATGCATTATCCGCAAAGCGACTCCAATCAACTCCTATCACGCTTGTCGTATTATCTTTCTCTAACAACTGTTTTTCTAAGGTCGTTACCCATGACCTATTATCATCTTTCAAACCGTGAGATATCACCGTGACACTTTGAGAAGGAGTGTTTTTTACATTTACGTCATAAGATTGGAACGGCCAAAAAATAAAACCAAGTAAGCCAATTGACACAAGTAAGAAAGAAACAATAGGAAAATACAGGGCTAAAAACAACAGCCAAAAAACAACAGCATTGGGGTGTTTTAGGTAAGGTTTGTTGCTTATATTTTTAAATATCATATCTATGCTTGTTACAGCCTTTTTTTAATAACTAGTTTATAATTCTGTGGATGGCGCTTCGCCATTACATTGCTTGAACATAATTAAGGACAACCATGAATAAATTACTACTCGGTCTATTTTTAGCTATAGCCCTTGCTGGCTGTAAGACGACTCACCCACTCTATAATGCAGATTCTCAACTCGCCATCACAAACGTGTCGAATGCAGTAATGAGCAAATCTATTGTCAGTGCGTTGCATTATAAAGGCTGGAAAGTGAAATCTAAGACAGATAATGAAGTTATTGCAACAATCAATGTTCGCTCTCATTATGCAAAAATACAAATCAATTTCGATGGTGAGAAATACACCATTAAGCATATCGCAAGCTCAAATCTAGATTACAACGCAGCAAAACAAGGTATTCATCGTAACTACAATAGATGGATAAAAATGCTAGAAGCGGAAATTAGCCGTAGCGCAGAAATAGCTACTAGCAATTAACAGTGACCCAATAAATGGGCCACCTAATGATGCGGTTATAGTTCTTGAGCTAAACCATCAAACGATAATAAAGTAGCAGCATCTTTTTTAGCCGCTGCTTTATTTTCCCAACTGGGATAATACTTATTATAAAGCTCCCTTAATTCTAACTCTTTTCCTTTATGCCATGTAAATGCACTGTCACTTGGTTGGGTGTACGAACATTCATTTAGCAGCTTCTTAAGGCTTGCACCATTAATATTGAAATCAGCATGTTCAGAATTAACTTTAAAGGGTGTTAACGAAAAACGAGATTTCCAAAAACCAAGACGCGGTCTTATAACACTATAATAAACCTTACCAGCTTCAACATCTGCCTTCATAAAGTCACCGCTTTCACCGACAACCATAAACGTATGCTCGCCAGGTTCGACATATTTAATCATTTTTTCTTTTGGGCCCAGAATTCCAATAAGTGAGTTTTCACCGTCACTATTAATTATCTCAACCAATGGCGACGTTATCGCACCGCCAAAACTAGATGCGCGAAAGAACACAATGGCTGCTTTGTCTTCTTTAATGATGTTATTGGTTTGAGTTAATGGTGTTGTATACTTACCTGTTGCGGAACAACCACTTAATATGACTACTGCCAACAAGCCCAATATTTTTATGATTTTGTTATTCATTTAAAACTTCCTTTTTTTTAGCATTAAAAATTTGATTAAACGCAGCGATTACTCGCCGTTTTACTATCGCCAACGTTTAAAGATTAGCGATGAATTTATGCCGCCAAATGCAAAATTATTCGTCATTATATAATCTGTATTTATCTTTCTTGGGGCCCCTACAATATAGTCAAGTTCTGCGCATTCTTCATCAACAGTCTCTAGATTAACAGTTGGCGCAAACCAGTTTTCATTCATCATATGTATAGAAGCCCAAGCTTCAATAGCGCCACATGCACCTAAGGTGTGTCCTAAATAGCTTTTAAGCGAACTGATTGGCACATTTCCTAAAACATCATGCGTGGCATTTGTTTCTGCAATATCACCACGATCTGTTGAAGTGCCGTGTGCATTAACATAACCAATATCTTCCGATGCCAATTGTGCATCTTCTAATGCAAGCTCCATGGCTTTAGCCATCGTCTCTTTTGTAGGTTGTGTTACATGAAGACCGTCTGAATTTGTACCAAACCCAACTAGCTCAGCTAGGATATTTGCGCCCCTTGCTTGTGCATGCTCCAACTCTTCTAGAATCAATGTACAAGCACCTTCACCAATAACTAATCCATCACGATCTTTATCAAATGGGCGCGGGGTTTTCTTTGGTGTATCGTTTTTAATGCTTGTTGCAAATAACGTGTCAAAGACAGCTGCACCAGTAATACATAACTCTTCTGCACCACCGGCAATCATTACCTTTTGCTTTCCAAACTTTATTGCCTCGTAGGCATAGCCGATGCCTTGAGCGCCGGATGTGCAAGCTGAACTTGTTGTTATTGTGCGGCCTTGTGTGCCAAAAAACACACCGATATTCACTGCGGTAGTGTGAGCCATCATCTGAAGGTAACTCGTCGCTGTAACCCCTTTCATTTGGCCTGTTTGCATCAAATTCCCAAAGGGTACAATAGGTGCTGTTGATCCGGTTGAAGAGCCGTAAGCAACACCTGTCGAACCGTCTGTGACTACTGAATTATCTAGCAATACTGCTTGCTTTAACGCACGCTCCGTGGCAAGTGTCGACATGAGTGATACACGTCCCATTGAGCGAACTTTTTGCCTCTTATAATGCTTAGGCTTTTCAAAATCTGGGATCGGCGCGGCTAACCTTGTATTGAGTCCCTCAACGGTGTCCCACTGCGACATATACACAACGGCATTTTCACCCTGCTCCAAAGCATTTCGAAATGAACTCCAATCTTGCCCTAAAGCAGTAATTGCAGACATTCCAGTAACTACTACGCGTTTCATTATACTAACCCACCATTCACTGAAATTACCTGCCTTGTAATATACGCGGCGTCATCTGACATCAAGAAAGCCACTGTGCCAGCTACTTCTTCAACTTTTGCCATTCTTCTTAATGGCACCATTTTCAAAATTTCATCCACAGGAAGATCGTCTGTCATTTCTGTCTCAACTAAACCAGGAGCAACACAGTTCACTGTAATCTTTCGCTTTGCCAATTCAAGCGCTAGCGCTTTAGTCGCGCCAATAACTCCAGCCTTTGCTGCGCTATAATTTACTTGCCCACGATTGCCAGCAATACCAGAAACAGATGCCATAGTAATAATTCGGCCTCCCTTTCTCGATTGAACCATTGGCATAACAGTTGGATGAACGACGTTATAAAAACCCTCTAGGCCAGTCTTAATGACGTCATCCCAGTCTTTACCCGACATAGCTGGAAACGCCATATCTCTCGTAATTCCCGCATTACAGATAACGCCATAATAATGACCATTTTCACTAATATCATTTGTGATTGCAGTTTTTGCCGATTCACGATCGCAAACATCAAATTGTAAAATATTAGCCTGACAACCATAACTTTCGATTTGAGAAACAACTTCTTGTGCCAGTTCGCGTCGACTTCTACAGTGCACAGCAACGTCGAACCCTTGCTTTGCTAATCTCAGGGCAATAGCACGGCCAATTCCACGGCTAGAGCCAGTCACTAAAACTCTTTTATTCATTTATTGTTCCTTTAAAAATTCTTCAGGGTTATCAGGTTGGAATGCATTGATTTTTGCTTGCGCGATTAGCTCGTCACCAAGGCTTATTTTACAATCAAACACACTTAGCCCGCTATCTTCTTGAAATAGCTGTTCAACATAAATCTGATAGGTCGTATTATTTTGAAATACTGGATAAAACGTTTGATATTTTCGGCTTCCTAATAAAAAACCAATATTAACAGCGTCGCCATTTTCTAGTGCTTTAGCTCCTGCAAATGCCGCAATTGATTGCGCCATATATTCAATTCCAACATAGGTCGCAACACCATTATTACTTTGTTGATAGAACAAAGAACTATCACTGATATCCACTTCACAAAAAGCGGTTGATTCATCATGAGATACCAATCTAGAAATTAGGATCATTGGATCTCTATGGGCGATCAGATCTTCTATTGCATAACTTTTCATTGAACTTTACCTAAAATCACGCTTATATTATTGCCGCCAAATGCAAATGAATTCGACAAACAATGTGTCAATTTAGTGAGTGTTTGCCCTTGAGAGACTGCAATACCATCAATACTTGGATCGACTCCAAAATCACTTTTATTTATAGGTATCGCATTAGCGTCATTAAATTCTGACAATAACAACCACAAAAGCCCAGCCTCTATCGCGCCTGCGGCACCTAGCGTGTGTCCCGTAAAACGTTTTGTAGAACTGCATAGTGCATCCTCGCCAAATAGTTTTGCAACTGCTTTGCATTCCATTTCGTCATTTTTAGGCGTTCCTGTGCCATGTAAATTAATATAATCAATATCTATAGCTGATAATTTTGCATCTTGGAGCGCTAGATGCATTGCAGAAAATGCACCATCGCCTTCTGGGTGAGGTGCTGATATATGATAGGCGTCCGATGTCTCGCCAACACCACAAAGTGTAATATCGCTCTCTTTCTTTGACATAATAAACAGCGCTGCTCCCTCGCCAATATTTATCCCGTCACGCTCTGCAGATAACGGATTACACAGATGCTGCGCAATAGACTCTAATGAATCAAACCCATTATTTGGCAGATGACTTAACGTATCAACGCCGCCACAAAGCACTATATCTGCGACATCACTGTTTAATAACGCTCTTGCGCTCGCCAACGCTTTAGCACTTGAGCTACAAGCGGTAGAAATACTATAAACAGGTCCCTTAGCGCCGCTCAATTGAGCAATAAAATGAGCTGGTGAACACATCTCTTGAACAGCATAACGATGTTCCTCAGGCCACCTTGATTCATTGACAAACGTTGCCTTTGCAAGCTCACTCTCTTTAATACCGGATGTACTAGTGCCGATGATTACGGCAATCCTAGTTTGCTCAATATCTTGTACTAAACTTTCAAATTTATGCTTGATCTGCTCGTAAGCGAGCATCGCTAATTGGTTATTCTTACTGCGTAATTCCTGACGAAAATTTCCGAGTTCGGACAATTCGTCTTCAGTAACGGCAACTTGACCACAAAGAAATATCTTTTCGCCATCTACAGATTGCTGCCAAGGACTAAGATACTCTTGATGTGGATTATGTATCAGAGAGCCTAAGGCCTGAACCTTATTTAGTCCCAAAGAACATACTATTCCGAGATCATTTAAGTAGCTCATATTATTTCTTTATCGCCTCGATTATTAATTCATAGTTACGTTGATGATGAATAAACTGGGTCGTATTATTCTTATATTCAATATTGATTACCGTTGACTGATCATTACTAATCATTCTTTTTTTACCATTAGCGGATATTTCAACGTCAACATTATTACCCAGTAAATTTTTCTTAACTTCATCGAATGGTAAGCTAATGATTTGCATATCTGACAAAATATATTCCGCCTTAATCGGTAAGGAAATGTATGTCTTATTGGTTATCTTTCCTTGATCGTCAAGCACTAATTCAAATAAAGGCACGCCTTGAACTGTCATTGCGACCATCGCGAATGTATTAGATTCGCTCTGTGTACTCACTATCATTTTATGTGTCTTACCATTGTGCTTAGCTGTCAGTAAAACAGTTTGATCAACAACTTGATTCATTGAGCTTGCAGGCTGAATCTTCCAGTTTAAATCCTGTCCTAAACTTACAAAATTAACATTAATGAGTGTTGAGCATCCCACTAAAGTAATAAGACATAAATAAACGATTAACTGCCGCATAACTCTGCCAATACATTTAGCCTACGTTCACTTTGTGCAACATAAGGGTTTTCATCATCCCATGCGTAACCAGCTAAAATAGAGCTAATCATATTTCGTACTTGTCCGTCTTGCGTGTGATAAAAAACAACATCTTGAAAACGTCCATCATACCAAGACGTAACAAAGGTTCTAAAGCAGTCGACACCTCGTTTTAGTGGCTGTGCATAATCATTTGCGAGATCGATATCATCGCCATTCAAATACTGCTCAACAAGCGGAGAAATTAGCGACGCTGACTTTAAAGCAATCGTCACGCCCGAAGAGAAAACAGGATCTAAAAACTCACCTGCATTTCCTAGTAGCGCAAAGTTTTTACCATGTAGTTTTGTCACATTCGCTGAATAGCCTTTTATTGTACGTACTTCATTAATAGGTTTAGCGCGCTGCAACAAGCTTTTAAGGTTAGGAGCTTGATCAATAAATGACAACAATACTTCTTCTGGCATCATTTTTTCATCAAATTGTTTTGGCTCTCCAACAACGCCGACACTTGCACTTCCATCTGAAAAGGGAATAAGCCAATACCAAATGTCGCTCTCTGTAGGGTGTACTGTAATGAGTATTTTATCTCTATCAAAAGAATCATCACTGATATTGTCATGAAAATGCGTAAAAAATGACTGTCGCACTGGAAAATCAGAAGGCATTTCAAGATTCAACAAACGCGGTAGTACTCTGCCAAACCCACTGGCGTCGAGTAGAAATTTACCTTGCGCTTGATAGCATTCGCCATCTTCACCTTTAATATCTAACACAGGGGACTTACTATCAATATCTACAGCAATAACCGTATGTCCATAGCGAATCTCAACGCCTTTTTCCGTCGCGCCATCAGCCAATAACTTATCAAAGCTAGCACGTTTAACTTGATAAGTGGTGCCCCTACCTGGGCTGAACTTCTGAGTAAAATCAAAATAAGAATGTTGATCACCTCGAGTAAAAGCAGCACCATTCTTAAATTGAAATCCATTGTCCAACGCCAATTTATCAACAATATTCTCTAAACCAGCGTCAGACAAAAAACTCATACATTGCGGTAACAAACTTTCGCCAATTGAAAAGCGTGGAAAATGCTCCTTCTCAACAATTAAAACTTTACGTCCTAAATTAGCTAGCATTGCCCCTGCAACTGCGCCTGAAGGCCCAGCCCCGATAATTACCACATCAAACTCTTCTTTGTTCATTTTCTTCCTTAATCACTAGAGGTGCTAATAAATAAATTAAAACTAAACCTGCAGTTACTGTTACTCCAAAACTATAGATAGCCGGAGTCTGACTAAATGCCAGCATGCCGAAAACAAACAACGAGGATAATGCAGACAAGCTTATTGCTAATATATTTGCATTTGTCTTTGGGTGTTCTCGATAAAAAATGAGATAATCTACAGCCAAGCCCATTAACAAAATTGCACTTAACAAATTAAATATATTCAATGAATGTTGATACATCGAAGATGCAACCAATGCGCCGCAGATACTTACTGTCATAACAAATATCGACTTAATCATGGTTACCCCCTCAAAACGAACCCATAACAATAATGAGATTACCGATAGAGCGCCCAATAACCAATAGCTCATCTGTTCTCTAAAATTGGTTAACACCTGATTTAAAGCCGATTGTTTATCAAAAATAACAGCATTGTTAGTGTTCTGAATAACCTCTTCCAACGCCATCAACGAAACATTATCAACTTCGATTACACTGACATGAAATGGCTTTGCATCGACGTAAAGGTGTGAAAAATAATCCGTGCCATTCGCCTCAATAAAGTTACTTAACGTTACAAAGTTATGGTCAGTATCTTGTTTAAATGTTGGCGAAAGTTGTAACAATTGCTCATACACGCCACTATCGAAGGCTTGTTTTTGTTTCGCTTTATCTGCTATTTGATTACGCTTTGACGGTATCCAATCCGACAATTTTACTAACTCAATATCAGGAAATTTACTAATTAACGTATCCGCTATATCTTCTTCACTCTGCAAGAGAGTTTGCATTGATTTCTCATAAAGGAAAACTCTCATTTTACCGTGTTGGCCGAGTATCTTATGATGATATGCCTGCGCCTGAGTTAATGAGTTAGAACTCGCATTTAGCTTAGCAATATTGTCATCAAAAACAGGCATTTTAAACATAAAAAATACCAATATAATCCCGCCAAACACAATAGAAACTTTCGGTGCATATGTTAAAAACGCTAAGATTTTTTCGCAGTTCCTTGGACGTATTCCCTTGTTTATCCATGAAAATAAATTAGTATTTTCAATCCAACAACTCATGACGAATGCAGCAAACAAACCCGTACTCACAAAAACAGCAACTTGTTTAAGTATTAAAAGAGGCGTGAAAAAAAGCAGGCTGTAACATATAAACGTTGTAATAAATGCGAAACATATCGTTTTTCCAACGGGAATTTTTTCTTTCGAATATCGGTTGGTTAGCACATGTAAACAATAGTCAACGCCAACACCAATCAACATCACACCAAATACCAGTGTAATAAAGTGAACGGCCTCAAATGCTACTGCTAACACGCAAAAACCAAATAAAAATGCGTTGGCTATCGTCAATGACAACCACAACAGAGGAGCCAACGATTTAAATGCCCAAATAACGATAACTAAGGTAAGCAATAAACTTAAACTACCAAAGACGTTCATTTCCCATTTTGCATTAACTGCATTCTCTGCCGTATGCATTACCATGCCAGAGGTTTTAATGGTAACCGATGTATATTTCTCGCTTAATGTTGTCGAAAGAAAGGTGATCTTCTTTGCGGTTTTTATAGAAAAATTAATACCTTTGGAGTCATTCGGATCCTTGTTTAGCTCAATAAATAATATTATCGGTTTATCTGGAGTTTCAATCGCAATCAATCTTTCATTTTCAATGGTGATAGATGATTGCGCGCTCAGCAATTCTTCCAAATAACTGGCAGTAGCTAAACTTGGGTCCTTATTAATTGTATTAGAAACCCAGGGAGATGAAACTTGAGACAGTTTTTGTAAAAAATATTGCTGGAACCTTACTTGTGATGTAATTTCTTTTGCGTAATCTTTGGTTAACAACCCACCAGCAAAGGCGCTATAGAAAAGCGCTAATTCTTCGATTGACTTAGCTGCGGGCAACTGGGGATTCCATCCTTGTTTTTGAGCTTCAACGAGCATATCGTCGTATGCAAGAGCTTTATCATCGCCACTAAAAGATAGCATAACCCGATTACTGGCTTGCGAGAACAGTTTAGCTTCTGCGGTAGCTACTGGACTTGGGTAATTGGAATTAGGTAGTGCGCTCAATAAATCAGCTTTGAATGTTACACCGTTTATCATCACAAAAATAAGCAGTGTAAACATAACGAACAGCTGAATTGCTAATAATATTGAGCGCCCATTCTTCACTAGCTGTTACTCTTGTACGTTGTTTTTGACTGACACGGGTGAAATATCAATCGTCGTATAATTGTCGTCACTTTCATTTAGCTGCACTTTTAAGTCATCATTCTCATAACAAAAATCAATCGTTTTCGCGATAAGTGCCATTTGCTTGTCCTTAGGAGTAAGTTTCAAACAGGCAGACTTTTCATGTTTTTCAAATATAAAAAATTCACCTAACTTCTCAATATTTCCTGTTACTAAGGCTTCAACAACAACAATATAGTGGCCAGCAAGCAATAGTGCTTTTAATTGCCCATCGCTCTCTTGCTGCCAAAGTGTTTTTCCATCAAAGACTAATGCACTTTGTACCGGTGCTAGCGTTACCCATTCGAATGTATCATCAATATTTTTGAAACGCCCAGATGATATAAACGGCTTTTTTAGTATCTTGAAATACTTATGTTGAATAAACTCACCAGAAGAATTAACGGCGCTGGGCATCTTTAAATAATTATTTGCCTGTAGCGGCGATAACTCAGTTGCAACAACAGAGGCACAGGAAATGACGAACCACAAAGCAATCGCTATTCTTCTAAACATTGCATCAACCTCTTTCTAAAAACATTGGGGGTCTCAAACTGCATTTCTTTAGTTTGTAAATCAACGGCGACTTGTATGGTATAAGCCTTGGTTAAAACGTTTGTTGACGTAGCATCAGAGATGACATAGTCAATTTTCATCCTTGACTCATATTCTTTCAAATACGCATCGATACGAATTGTTTGAGAAAACGTTGCAGATTCAATATATTTAAGTCGCATATCAACGATTGGCCACACATAACCAGACGCTTGCATTTCTAGATAATCGTAATCAATTTTTTTTAATAGTGCTCGCCGTCCTTCCTCTAGATAACGAGCATAATTGCCATGCCAAACCACTTGCATAGGATCACAATCTTGAAAGGGAACTTCAACTATTGCAGATGCGCTAAGCAAAGCGTTCTTACTATTCATAAAGTGACCATCGTTGCTGCTGAATATAATCGACAGTCAAACGTAGTACTGACTCTAGCGGTCTATCTTCACACAAATCTTCAAAATACTCGGCTATATCTTCATACATATGGATCAGTTCAGGAGACAATGAAGCCAATGACAGCTCATTATTTCGAACACGAATACGAAGTGCTTGAATAGATGCCAGTAAGGTACTTGCTAGTACTTGTTCCGTTAGCTGCAATACACGTAAACCATCTCTTGCAGCAATTGTCCCCATGCTTACTTTATCTTGGTTATGACACTCAGTGGAACGAGAAAATACGCTCGCGGGCATGGTTAGTTTAAGCGCCTCAGCAGTATAGGCAGAAGCTCCTATTTGAACCGCTTTAAGCCCGTGATTGATAAATCGCCTTTCATCACAACTTGATGATAAATTAGACGGTAGGCCATTGTTATATCTCGTGTCTACCAGTGAGGCGATTTGTCGATCTGCAAGATCAGCTAAATTCGCAACCGCTGTTTTCATACTATCCATGACCATGGCGATATGCCCACCATAAAAATGCCCACCATGAAGAACATGCTCCCCGACACCGTCAATAATGGGATTGTCATTTGCAGAGTTTAATTCGTTTTCAATTGTCATTTTGAAAAACGGTAAACTATCTGCTAACACACCGATAACATGTGGTGCACAACGAATAGAGTATCTATCTTGTAACCTATCAGCATTTCTCGGGTGTTCATGGTGATTAAGATCATCACGAACTCTTGCAGCAACTTGCTGTTGACCTTGATGCGGTTTCACAGAAAACAAAATTTCATCAAAATGATGACTATTTCCCTTCAAGGCTAAGCTTGACAGTGACGTAATTCGAGTGGCCAGTTTGGTTAAATATTGCGCGCGATCAAAGGCTAAGCAAGATAGAGCCGTCATTACAGCTGTGCCATTCATTATTGCCAACCCTTCTTTAGGCCGTAGCGTAATTGGTTTAAGGTTCAATTGCTCCATCGCCACTTTACTATTGACAACTTGCTCTTTGAAATAAACGTCACGCTCCCCCACTAACGCACCAGCAACATAAGACAGCGGTGTTAAATCTCCACTTGCACCTACAGATCCTTCTTGAGGAATAGCAGGAATTACATCGTAATTAATAAAGGCAACAAGTAAGTTAAGTAAGTCCCAACTAACACCAGAGAAGCCTTGAGACAATGATGCTAATCGTGTTGCTAAAATAGCTTTACCTTCAACATCATTAAAGTAATCCCCTAAACCACAACCGTGAAAACGCGTCAGGTGTAGAGGTAATTCTTCGACTAAGTTCAACGGGACTTCGGTGGTAACAGAGTCACCATAACCAGTGGTTACACCGTAAATGACACCATCTTCTTTTAATAGGGTATCTAAAAAATTAACGGCGCTATCAATGCGTTGTGAAAACACTTCGCTATTACTAATTTCTACCGGCTGCTTTGTCTTTGCAATAGACACTATATCTTCGACAGTAAGTCGACCATGACCAAATACTACTGAATTCATTTTACTTAATCTTCACTATTGTTATTACGATGAACGGCATCATCATCTTGCCAAAAATTATAAAAATTAAACCACTGAAACGGATAACGAATAGCGTAATGCTCCAAACGTTTTACATAACTAGTAATTAAATTATTTAATACGGTTTTACGATCTTTTCTAGGTAGGCTTATTGCATCAGACACGTGCTCAAATACTACCTGAAATCCATTTTCTTCTCTCAAACAAAACAACCAGTAAACAGGACACGATAACAGTGATGCTAAAATAAATGGTCCCTGAGCAAAGGCAGCAGTTTCCCCTAAAAATGGAATATATTCTACTCGACCACTCGTTGTCACACTGGTTCTATCGCCAACGATAACAATGATTTCACCGTTATCAACTTTTTCTTTTAGCATCATAGCGACAGCAGGCGACATCTGGTCCACTTGAATAAGGTTAACCGAAAAGTCTTGATTAACACTTTGTAATGCTTCATTAAATTTAACCGCGTGAGCAGTGAAGACCATAACGTTAATCGCAACATTTCGATATGTTTGGCCTAACGCACGACACACGTCCAAATTCCCCAAGTGCGAACCAATAAAAATGGCACCTTTGCCATCATTAACAATTTTAGGAAACGCCCCGTCATCGTTATATTGAATCTGTCTCTTATACACATCTCCGAGCCCACGAGACTAGGCATGATCTCGT
>CAJXRU010000040.1 GCA_913060565.1 uncultured Gammaproteobacteria bacterium
TACGAGATCATGCCTAGTCTCGTGGGCTCGGAGATGTGTATAAGAGACAGTAATATGGCTTTGCCATTTTAAGGGTTATATTCGTTGCTTAAATCTCTGCTGTTCGCTGTCGTTCTTTTTGTATCCTTTAATAGCCACTGTGTTTCAACGCAAGGTGAACAGATAACTGTCGCCATTGATATTAATTTTGCCCCTTACTCATACCTTGATAATCAAGGACAACCACAAGGTTTAATTGTTGATTATTGGACTCTTTGGCAGCAAGAACATCAAATCAAAGTTAATATTAAGCTGATTAATGGTGCATCTGAAGTAGATAAATCAATGTTGAATTCAGTTGATGTTTTTACAGGTCGATTGATTGGACTTATACCAACCAAGCACAGAGTTAGGCTATTTGAACCCTTTGTACGTGATATGCAGCTTTATAAGGTGCGCAATTACAATCAGAATCACGTTAGTAATAATGTAGGTATCACTGAAGAGGCCACCAGTACGGTACAGCTTCAAACGCTCAAGCAGCGTTATAGCGAGGTCACAACTTACCCTGACATTTCCCAGTTATTAAACGCCGCAAAACATCATAAGGTGACAGCATTATATGCTGATGCGCATCAAATTCAGACGCTTGATAAGTACCATGACAATTATTTAATTCATGGAACTGCCTTGACGGATAGTGAGAGTTTATTATTTGTTGGAGCTGTTGATTCATCGAAGCGCAGTGCTGATACGTTTTTTGCTATTAGCGCTGAGAAACGTGCTGAATTGATTGGAAAATATGATCAGTTAGATGTTACGACCGTTGTTACTCGACAAGAAAGAGAATGGCTTACCAATAATGAAATGACTATTTCTGTGGGTGAACATTGGTATCCCTATAGCTTTTTTACACGTCAAGATGAGTTGATTGGCTATCATATAGACATGTTATCAGTCATTAGTGAAAATCTTGATCTAAATTTTACGGTAAAAACTTATGATAATTGGCAGCAAGCGCTAACAAAGACGGCGCGCGGAGAATTTCAACATTTAATGGGGGTTACGCCAACTGCAAATCGTGCACATAAATTTAACTTCTCTTCCGTTTATTTATACCGCCCCGCTGAAATATTCTCATTGCATAGCAATACCGATATTAATGACGTTGACGATGTTAAACTGCGCAGTATTGCCGTTTTAGCAGGTGATGTTTTATTGGATTACATTAAAGAGCGATTTCCCCGTGCAAAGTTACAGTTATTTAGCAATGATGAAGCGGTAATACAATCTGTTTTAGACGGGGATGTTGATGCCGGAATATTAGTTAGTGAAAGTATCTCAAGTGCACACGAAAAGGCGTTAAAAATACTCGAACGAATATCAGTTTCTGGCGGTGAATTCGCTGTTGCGACCACTAAATCTAATCGATTTGCGTCATCAATAATGAGAAAGGGAGTGGAGTCTTTAACGCCTATTCAGCGTAAAACTCTTTATGATAAATGGTTAGCTGAGCCGTCCTTACATTCATTATTCAATAAACAAGAACTTACCTATATACGCCAAAATCCATTATTGATTATTGGCGCAAAGCGGTGGACATCCATACTCCAACAAGACAATAGTTCATTTAATGGTGTTTCTGCATCGGTATTTAATGCAATGGCTAATATGATTGGAATTGATTTTGTGTTGCTTCATGAAGAGCAGTCCAAACTTTTTCAGGGGCTCCAGCATGGGGCTTTCGACTTAGTTATTGGTGCAGCCAATTATGATAAAAGTAATCAAGATGGATTGAGCCAGCAACATTACTTATCTCTACCGTTAACTCTTTATACAAATTCTGTTGTGAACATTGAAGGTATTAATGATTTATCGATAGCTATTGATCGTAAATTATTTGAAATGCTACCAAATGATACGAACCGCCTTGTCGGGAATTGGAACATTGTTGAGGATAATCAACAGGCTTTATCGTTATTAAACAGTGATAATGTTGATGCTGTAATAGCAAGTTCTTCTTTAATAGAGGAGAATGAAAAAATTGCATTTTCATCACTTCGTCAATACAAGTTAGATACACTGCCAACGCTGGATTTCTCAATATTTTACAATATTCAGGATGGTATTCTGAAGTCTATTTTACAAAAAACGTTGGCTTACATTCGGCGTCCTAATCAGTTAAGTCAACATACAGTGGAAATGGACAGCATTAACATTATCGCCCGTAAGGAGCCAATCCCTTTCTATTCTGAAAATGATGTAATGAAAGGGTTAAGTCATGATTTACTACAAAGTGTATTCAATAGTGCAAACATCAACATTCAAGAATATACAATAGCAAATTCCGATGTACGAAAGGAGTTTAGAGATAATAGTAAATTTGACGCAATGGCAATGGTTGATGCAACTGATGATGACTATTTTTATTCTGATCCTGTTATTAGATATGCTGATGTCGTCGTATCACGTGTCGAACGCAACTTTCACATTCAAAGTTTCGAAGATCTTCAGGGTAAGTCAGTCATCGCATGGTATGGCGCAAATAAGGCTCTAGGAGATGAATATTATGCATTGTTTTCTCCTGAAAATAGACCTGATGATTATCAAGAATTCGAAAACCAGCAACGCCAATTGGAATTACTGATTGCCAATAAGGTCGATGCGATCGTAATCGATGAAACAATATTGTTTTGGTATATCAATCAGATAGATCCCGATATTCTACCGCAATTAAATATTGATTACATTGTGAAGAAAACTATACCTCGTTATGTTGCGTTTAGAGATCGTGACTTAAGAAATAGGTTTAACGCTAAACTTAAAGTTTTTAAAGAATCAGGTAAATACCAAGCTGAAGTTAGGCGATACACGCATGGCGCCATTAGAGCGCAATTGCGTATCACTGATTTAATTGCAAATATTGTCTCAAAAGCCCTGAAGGATGATGATTCAACGACCTTAGAGTTATTAGGTAAATCTCTTGAAAATAGTGATTCTATTGATGAAATCATTATAACTGATAAAAAAAATAACCCTCATGTTTTTGGACAACGAACCAATCAATCACAATATCAAGATAGCTCTATTGTATTTTTAGATGGGCAAGGTACAGAGCAAGTTGGTACATTGGAGGTATGGTTTTCACCACTAAAACTCTCTAAAGCAGTAGCAGCAGGGCATGCTATACCTGATTTGAGCAAGCTTAGGCATCTAGAGCACTTTAGTTTTTATCAATCTGTCTATCGCCGATTAGGATTGGTAAAACAGAAGATTCACTTTACCGAACAAGAGTTACAGTTCATCGCAACGGCTCCCACTATTAAATATACCGACACAAACTGGAAGCCATTGATATTTAATGAGGATGGTGTTCACCAAGGCATTGTTATTGATTATTTGGCACTCGTTTCCCGCAAGACGGGGTTGAAATTTGAGTATGTCCCGTCAGCGACATGGGATGAAACGAAACAAAAGTTTATTCAAGGAGAGGTCGATATTCTTCCGTCAACCGGTGATGACGAGAGTACAATAGGTTTGCAAACAAAGCCTTATGCAAAGTTTAATTTTGCTATTGTCAGGCGACAACAAAATGGTTACATCGACAGTATTAAAGATATCGAAAGAGAACGTGTCGTGGTGATTGAAGGTTTTACGCCCGGCTCATTTATCCAAAAACAATACCCACATATAGATTTAGTATTTGCTACGTCTGCTGAACAAGCATTAACAATGGTTCAACAAGGTGAAGCGGATGCGTTCGTTGGCCATGCGGCAGTCGCATGGCATCATGTTGTCAATCAATTTACGGCGTTAAAGGTAGTTGGAATAACTGATAATAACTACGCCCATCGCATTATGGTTCAATCAGACAATAAGCTACTATTTGATATCCTGTCAAAAGCTGTTGATGATATGGATTATGATGAAACAGCATTAATTCGCAATAAATGGATCGATAAGTCACAAACCGCTAGTACTGATTATGCATTGATACTAAAAATTGTCTTAGGTTTTAGCATTTTGCTACTTATTGGTTATTTCTTTATGCGTCACCTATTGATGAAAAACCGACTTATTGAAAAGGCTAATTATCGATTGAACTCCACCATTGATGACCTAACGAATATGCAGCAAGCGTTAACGTCTAAGACTAAGGCGCTTCAAGAGCAAAAAGAAAACTTTGAATCCCTATTTAGCGATGCGACATTAGGTTCATTATTGATTCAATCGGGACGTATTGTTGATTGCAATAACGCACTAATCAAATTACTCGAATATGACGATAAAAATGACTTGTTGTTCCTCTCTATTGATGATTTTTCTCCGCAAGAACAACCCAATGGCATAAATTCAACTAAGCAAGTTATCCAGCTTATGAAGCAATGCCTTCATGATGGGACAGTGTCATTTGAATGGCTTTTACTAACCAACAACAAAAGACCATTATGGAGCAATGTTGTCTTAACAAAGATGAAGATGAATAATTCCGATGTTATTCATGTGGTTGTGAGTGATATTAGCGATCGAAAAGCGCTCGAACAAGAAATTTTAACCCATAATCTTGCACTACAATCGACAAATAAAGAGCTTGAAAAGTCACTAGCCGATTTAAATACAGCGCAGAGCCAGCTGATAGAATCTGAAAAACTTGCGAGCTTAGGTGAGTTGGTTGCGGGAGTTGCTCACGAGATAAATACGCCTGTAGGTATAGGAATGACGGGCATTTCTCATTTTTGCAGCATTACTGAAGATATAAATGAACGGTATAATCAGAAAACTATGTCGAAAACGGACTTTGAAAACTACCTTCAACAAGCTGACAGTGTTGCTACGCTGGTTCTTAGGAATCTTGAGAGAACGGCTCAGCTGGTGTCTAGCTTTAAACAAGTATCTGTCGATCAAACCAGTGAAGAGCGGCGCCAATTTGAAGTTAAGGAGTACGTTAACGAAATTTTAATTAGTTTAAGTAATATCTTAAAGAATACGCAGCTCGATATAAGAGTTAATTGCGCAGACAATCTTTTAATTTATAGCTATCCTGGTGCATTTTCACAAATTTTGTCTAATTTAATTATCAATTCCAATATACACGGTTACCCCAAAAAAGAATCGGGCATAATTAATATAGATATAACATTACGCGGTAATAATCTTTCGATGGTTTATAAGGATGATGGGCGAGGAATTACTGAAAAGAGCTTACCGAAGATCTTCGATCCCTTTTATACCACTAATCGTGAAAATGGCGGTAGTGGCTTAGGCCTTAATATTATTTACAATATTATAACGAGCCAACTTGATGGTTCAATTAAATGCGAAAGTACCTACGGGGAAGGTGTAGCGTTTATTATTTCTTATCCAGTAGAGCTTATTAATTAGCTTTCATAGTGTAAGTTAGCACTTAGTTCTTGTTTGCTAATTACGCTTTAATCCTATTTGATTTCTACATAAATTCCAGTTCTAAAATTACTTTCCCATTAACTTCATACGCTTGCTTAAAATAGCGTGTTTTCGCGTGTTTGTACCTTGACGATCGTTGCACTTAACCCTAGAATAGTTTTTTGTGGCATAAAGTGTCATAAAGTGGATTTTTAGGGAACAAATAGGATAGCGAACATTTATGTTACGTGGAACAACTGCAATTAACCTAGATGCAAAAGGACGACTGACGATGCCAATGAGCTATCGTGAGCTAGTGTCTATTGCAGGTGAGAGTAAGTTGGTAATCACTATCGACATTAAGCGTTCTTGTTTGTTGTTATACCCTTTGGCTCAATGGAAAATCATTGAAGAAAAACTGTCTCAATTATCTGATTTTGATCCTCAAGAAGCGACAATAAAGCGTTTGATTCTTGGTAATGCCAATGATTGTGAGATGGATAAGAATGGTCGAATTCTGCTTCCTGCTCCGTTGAGAATCCACGCTAACTTAGAAAAAAAATTAATGTTAATAGGGCAAGTGAATAAGTTTGAAATATGGTCAGAGACTGATTGGCAGGCACAGGTGCAAGCTGATTTAGCGTTGGCAAAATCTATCGACTTTTCACAATCGACCCGATTAAAGGAACTGGCACTGTAACTTATGACTGAACAATTCTCCCACATTACTGTGCTGTTAGATGAAGCTGTTGAGGGATTAGCCCTTAAGCCTGGCGGAATTTATATTGATGCGACCTTTGGTCGTGGCGGGCACAGTCGCCACCTACTGTCTCAACTCGATGAAACTGGAACGCTGTATGCGATAGATCGCGATCCGACAGCAATTGCTGTTGCGCATGAGCTAGAAAAAGAAGACGCTCGCTTTAAAATCCTTCCTGGTCCATTTTCTGGTCTGGCTAACTATGTAGAAGAGCTGGGCCTAACAGGAAAAATTGATGGTGTATTGATGGATTTAGGTGTGTCATCTCCTCAGCTTGACGATGCTCAGCGCGGTTTTAGCTTTATGCGTGATGGGCCATTAGACATGCGAATGGATCCTACATCAGGACGCAGTGCCGCTCAGTGGTTAGCCCAAGCAGAAGTTGATGAAATAAGCTGGGTTATCAAAAATTTTGGTGAAGAAAATTGGGCAGTGCACATCGCTCGCGCCATTGTTAAGGATAGAGCTGAAACACCGTTTGAAACAACGAAACAGTTGGCTGACTTTATTGCTCGTGTTGTGCCTGTGAAGGACAAAAACAAACATCCAGCAACTCGTACTTTTCAAGCGATTAGAATTTATATCAATAGCGAACTTGAAGAAGTCGAACAGGCGTTGTTGGCGTCGATTGACGTACTAAAACCGCAAGGGCGTTTATCGGTGATTAGTTTTCATTCGCTAGAAGATCGCATTGTTAAACGTTTTATTCGTAAACAAAGTAAAGGGGAAGAAGTTCCTTTTGGCTTGCCTGTTACTGAAGACGAATTAAATAAATCGCGTACGTATAAAGCGATAAGTAAAGCCATAAAACCATCGAAAGATGAAATAGCTCAAAACCCACGCTCGCGTAGTTCAGTATTGCGTATTGCACAGCGCCTTTAATAGGACTGGACGCATGAACACTGAACGACAGGTCAATCTAACAAAAGTTATTTGGCGAGATGTATTGTCTCACCTGTGGTTAGTGCTTCTTGTTGTTAGTGTTTTAGGCTCTGCAATTGCTGTGATTTACAGCGCGCATCAAAATCGATTATTGATTGGCCACTGGGAAGAGCTGCGAGAAGAGCGAGATAAATTAAAACTTGAAGCACGCCATTTATTATTAGAAGAAATGGCACTGGCTGAACATAGCCGTATTGAAGAACTGGCAACACAAAAACTGGGAATGAAACGTCCCGCAACAGAAAAAGAAATCGCGGTGTCTTCTAAATGACAAAACAAGCTAAAACTAAAAAGAAACCCAGCTTGATCACATGGCGACTCTATGTGGTGGTTTCTCTTATCATTCTGGTGTTTATTGGCATCGCATCTCGTGCTGCTTTTTTACAAGTTGTCGATTCTGAGAAACTGCGTTATCAAGGTGATTTACGCTCTAAACGTACTATCGTATCTCAATCTCATCGCGGCAATATTGTCGACCGTCATGGTACTGCGCTGGCAGTCAGTGTACCCGTTGAAGTCGTTTGGGCTGAACCAAACGTGATTCATAAGAAAAACGGTCTAGCTGATAAGCGCCGCTGGGAAGCCCTTGCTGGTGTTTTAGACCGTCCAGTCGAAAAGTTATTAAAAGCTGTTGCCGATCCTAAACGTCGTTTTGTTTATTTAAAACGTCAGGTTTCACCTGCACAAGCTGATTATATTAAGCAGTTAAAAATTCCCGGAATTTATCTCAAACCGTCATCTCGACGTTATTATCCAACAGGGGAAGTGACTTCTCATATCGTTGGTTTTACCAATATTGATGACGAAGGTCAAAATGGTATTGAGAAGACTTATGACGATTGGTTAACAGGCGCACCGATAAAGCGTAAAGTACGCCGTGCTCGCGACGGCATGGTTGTGGAACGTTTAAATACCGTTGAAGAAGGTGAAAACGCTAATGACGTGATGACCAGTATTGATCAGCGAATTCAGGCCATTGCTTACAAAGAATTAAAAACCGCTACTGAAAAATATAATGCGACATCTGGCTCCTTAATTGTTTTGGATGTGAAGACTGGTGAAATCTTGGCGATGGCTAATACCCCGTCTTATAACCCTAATAATCGCCGCAGCATGTTGCCGTATCGAATGCGTAATCGTTCTATTACCGATATGTTTGAACCGGGGTCAACCATCAAACCATTAGCCGCAATGATGGCGTTAGATTATGGAAAATATGAATTAGATTCAGAGATAGATACCAAAGGAAGTTATCGATTAGGGGCGAATACTGTTCGGGACCCACGTAATTATGGCAAGATCAATATAGCCACTATTATTGCTAAATCATCGAATGTTGGTGTGAGTAAAATGGCCTTATCTGTCCCTAAAGAGCAATTGCTTACAAGCTATTATAATCTTGGTTTTGGGTCTCGCACTAATGTGACGCTACCTGGTGAGAGTGCTGGAGTTTTAAGTGAACGCTCACGTTGGTCTGACTTTGAAATTGCAACATTGTCATTTGGTTACGGTTTAGCGGTGACTCCACTGCAACTTGCTAGGGCGTATTCAGTCATCGCCAATGAGGGGCGTCTCAACCCAATTTCGATTTTGAAATTAGAGAATCCTCCTGAAGGTGAACAGGTCATTGAACCGAGAATTGCCAACGCTATGTTACAAATGATGGAAGGTGTAACAAAGGCGGGTGGAACGGCCGTTAAGGCGCGCATTGGTGGTTATCGTGTTGCAGGGAAAACAGGAACAGCTCGTAAAGCAACTGCTGGAGGATACGGTGAAGATTATGTCGTGTCTTTTGCTGGCATTGCGCCGATAGATAATCCTCGTTTGGTAACCATTGTCATTATTAACGAACCTAAAGGTGATAAATACTACGGTGGTGATGTCGCAGCACCTGTTTTTGCCAAAGTAACCACTGGTGCCTTGCAGCTAATGAATGTTGCACCAAGTAAAACGGTAGAACTACCCGTCAATATTGCTGCTGTTAGTAATGGACAAGGAGCAGTGGTTGGAGGTATTCATGAGCAATAAAGAGCTGTCACATCTGCTTAACGGCTTTATTACTGATGCCATTGTCGATACATTGAAAAATATTGATATTAGTAATATTCAACTCGACTCACGCCTTCTGACGACTAACGGTTTGTTTGTTGCACTTAATGGCACACAAACAGACGGACGACTTTATATCAATAAAGCAATAGAGCTTGGTGCTGTGGCAGCGCTGATTGATGCTAACGATACTAATTTTGATACCTGTATCTATTCAATTCCCGTTATCACCATTGACGAATTGGAATCGAAACTAAGTGAAATTGCTTCTCGATTTTACGATTATCCTCAACACGAACTATCGTTAATTGGCATCACCGGTACTAACGGGAAAACCACAGTAAATCAACTCGTCGGGCAATGGCTTACTCTCCTAGGGAAGAAAACTTACTGTATGGGTACCCTTGGCAACGGCCTATATGGGCAGCTAGTTGACAGTCCAAATACCACACTTAATGCGATTGATCTAATATCTCACTTAGCGCGTGCTAGGCAGTTGGGTGCCAGTCATGTGGTGATGGAAGTGTCTTCTCATGGCTTATCTTTAGGTCGGGTAAATGCACTGCATTTTGATGTCGCTGCATTTACTAACTTGACTCAAGACCACCTCGATTTTCATGGCACCATGCAAGCTTATGCAGATGCAAAACACATGTTGTTTACCGATGCTTATAGTAAAACAATGGTGCTTAATGGCGTGGATAACACAGCTAAAGGTTGGATAGCACAATGGCAACAACAAAATAGATTGGTTGAATTATCTTGTTTCAATGAGTCTAGCGCACTGGCATTGAATAATGTCGTGGCGAAAAATATAGCATTCGATCAGCAAGGTTTCAGTGCTTCATTAAGCGTTAATAATAGCTCCTTTAATCTGCGCACTAAGCTGTTAGGTGCGTTTAACGTAGATAACGTTTTAACCGCATTTAGCTGCTTATTAAATGCTGGCTTTAGTGCGCAGCAGTTATTAGAGCATGTGTCCAAGTTAACGCCAGTGGCTGGTCGGATGGAAGTCTTTGGCAATGAGAATACGCCAAGTGTTGTCGTTGATTACGCCCATACTCCTGATGCACTTAAACAAGCATTGAGTGCTTTACGAGTACATTGTAGTGGTCAGATATGGATTGTTTTTGGTTGCGGCGGCGACCGAGATGCCAAGAAGCGCCCGTTAATGGCTGCTATCGCCGAGCAGTATGCCGACAGACTTGTTATTACACAGGATAATTCACGCAGTGAATCTCCGTCTGCAATTTTTGCCGACATGCTAGAAGGTATCGACAATAAAGATCTGGTTACTGTAGAGCATGATAGAACCTTTGCCGTTAAATCGACGATTGAGCGTGCAAAGGTGGGCGACATTGTGTTGCTGGCAGGCAAGGGACATGAAGATTATCAAATATTACAGTGTGGGCGCGTTGATTATGACGAGCGAGCACTGGCACAAAATACGGTAGAAAATTTACTATGATTTCGGTTGAGCTTTCATACATTGCAAAGACTCTAGATTGGCGTCTTGTCGGACAAGACAAGTCAATTGAAAACCTCTGTACAGATTCGCGTCAAGTTAAAGTAGGCGATTGTTTTATCGCACTTTATGGCGATAATTTTGATGCCCATGATTTTATTGAGCAGGTTATCAATGCAGGCGCTACCTCACTAATTGTTAGTAAAGAGCAGAACAATTGTCCTGTTCCTCAATTAGTAGTAGAAGATACACGACGTGCACTGGCGCAATTAGCGGGACTTAATAAGCAATTAGCAGATGTAAAAACTATTGCTATTACAGGAAGTTGTGGGAAAACAACTGTAAAAGAAATGATTAATGGCATTTTGTCAGCGCAAGGTAATGTTTTGGCGACTTTAGGCAATTTCAACAATGAGATTGGCGCGCCGTTAACATTGTTGCGATTAACAAAGCAGCATGAATTTGCAGTCATTGAACTTGGTGCTAATCACATTGGAGAAATTGACTTTACCAGTGGAATTACTCGTCCTGATGTTAGTGTAATCACCAATATTGGTGCGGCGCATTTAGAAGGTTTTGGTTCACTAGAAGGCGTTGTTACGGCAAAAAGTGAGATTTTTAATCACCTCGACGAGCAAGGCACAGCAGTTTTTGACGCTGACATCACGTATGCACCGCAGTGGCAGCAACAGAATCAACATCGAAAAATAGCCCAATTTAGTGATGGCAATGTGTTGCAAAATACACATGATGTGTGGGCAACTGATATTTCAATACTCAGTAATGGCTGCGCAACGTTCATGCTTAACCATTGTCAGGAAAGTCAATTTGTTACATTGCCTATACCTGGTGAGCATAATATCAAAAATGCATTAGCTGCAGCAGCTGCTACGATGGCGGTTGGAATATCTTTGCAAGACATTGCATCAGGCTTAGCGCAAATGATTGCAGTGAAAGGACGATTGAATATTAATGTGATTTCACCCCAATTAACGGTTATTGATGACACGTATAATGCGAATGCTAGCTCTATCAAAGCGGCTATAGAAGTATTAGGCCGTGCTCAAGGGCAAACAATTCTTGTCCTTGGCGCGATGGGAGAACTTGGTGATTATGCTGTTGAATGTCATCAGTCATTGGGGGCGATTATCGAGCATAATAACATTGACGTGTTAATGACGTTTGGCGATATGAGCCATCATTATGGCTTTGGTTATCAAGGCAAACATCAGAACTTTTCTGATAAAGGTGCCTTAAATCAAGCATTAGAACAACACATTATAAATGACCAAATAGACCAACCTATAACAGTGTTGGTGAAAGGATCGCGCAGTACTGCAATGGAAACCGTGGTTGAATTTATTAAAAATAATAAAAATATTGGAGTAACAGCGTAATGCTAGTTTGGTTAACCGACTATCTGACTCAATATGTCAGTGGTTTTAACATTTTTTCTTATCTTACTTTTAGAAGTATTCTGGCGATTCTCACATCGCTAATGTTCTCGTTATGGATGGGACCTAAACTCATTCGTTATTTGCAAAATATGCAAATAGGCCAAACCGTTCGCGATGATGGTCCGCAATCTCACCTAAGTAAGTCTGGCACACCGACAATGGGAGGCATTCTAATTTTAGCCTCTATCGCGTTGAGTACCTTGTTATGGGCTGATTTATCGAACCATTATGTTGTTGTGACACTATTTGTGTTACTCAGTTTTGGTTTAGTTGGCTTTGTTGACGATTACCGTAAGGTCATTCGCAAAGACTCAGCAGGGCTTATCGCTCGATGGAAATATTTCTGGCAGTCAGCCATTGCACTGGGTGTCGCATTTTACTTGTATATCGTATCTCAACCAAATGAAACTGTGCTTGTTGTGCCGTTCTTTAAAGATATATTGCCGCAACTTGGATTGCTTTATATAGCGCTGGTGTACTTTACGGTTGTTGGTTCAAGTAACGCGGTTAATTTAACTGATGGCCTCGATGGATTAGCAATAGTACCCACGATTATGGTGGCAGGTGCCTTGGGATTAGTGGCTTATATTAGTGGTAATGTTAATTTCTCGGCGTATCTACATTTACCTTATCTGCCGCTTGCCAGCGAACTTACCGTTGTGTGTTTAGCTATTTTTGGCGCGGGTTTAGGCTTTTTATGGTTTAACACTTATCCTGCGCAGGTATTCATGGGGGATGTTGGTTCATTAGCATTAGGCGCATGTTTAGGCATTATTGCTGTTTTAGTTCGCCAAGAAATTTTATTAGTCATTATGGGCGGTGTTTTTGTCATGGAAACGCTGTCTGTCATTCTACAAGTGGGCAGTTATAAATTACGAGGTCAACGTATTTTCCGTATGGCACCAATTCATCATCATTACGAATTGAAAGGCTGGCCAGAGCCGCGCGTTATTGTGCGTTTTTGGATCATTTCATTAGTGTTGGTATTAGTTGGTTTAGCTACCCTGAAAATCAGATAGGAATATCTCATGAAGTTTAACGGGCAAGATATTAATCAGGTTGCAGTCATTGGTTTAGGAATGACTGGCCGCTCTTGCGCGTCCTATTTATTAAAACAAGAGATTGTTCCATTGATGGTTGATACGCGAGTTGGTTTAGACAACAGCGCACTCAAACAGGAGTTTCCTCTGTGTGAGATTGTTCTGGCTAACTTAGATGACATTGACTTTTCAACCTATCAATTACTCGTCGTTAGCCCTGGTATTTCGATTAAACAAGCTGCGTTTGAGAAAGCGCGAGCACAGGGTTGTATTATCGCAGGTGATATAGAGTTATTTGCTCATTCGGTAGATGCACCTGTCGTTGCAATAACAGGCTCTAATGGCAAAACAACAGTAACTTCATTATTAGAAGCAATGGCCAAGGCTAGCGGCGTCAATGCTGTCGCAGCTGGTAATATTGGCGTACCTGTACTAGATGTCATCACTGACAAATCCATTGAGTTGTTCATCTTAGAGTTATCAAGTTTTCAATTAGAAACAACTGATAACTTGCATCTTAAGGCTGCCACTGTCCTGAACATTAGTGATGATCATATGGATAGATATAGCGATCTCGATGATTACGCGCAGGCCAAACGACGTATTTATCGTCATTGCGAGACGCCAATCGCTAATCGTCAAGATTCATTGACGCATCTCATTGATGCTCGCGGTCAGTCTTTTGGATTAGATTGTCCTGCTAATAACAATGAATTTGGGCTCAAAGATGGCTATTTAATGCAAGGGGAACAACAATTACTAGCTGTTGATGAAATGGCCATGGTTGGTCAACACAATCAACTCAATGCTTTAGCAGCTATTGCCTTAGGCAAACACGTTGGCTTGTCTATGGATGCTATGTTGTCGACCTTACGAGAATTTACGGGATTAGAGCATCGCTGTCAGTTGATCCCAAGTAGTGACGGCATTGTTTGGCTCAATGATTCAAAAGCAACCAATGTTGGCGCTACGTTAGCGGCGCTTGATGGATTACAGACTCATCAAGGAAATATTGTGCTCATTGCTGGTGGCGATGCAAAGGGTGGTGATTTAACACCATTGACCCAGTCATTCGAGCAACAAATCAGTGAGCTGATAGTGATGGGTAAGGATGCAGAATTATTTAGCGAAATTCGCAATGATGCGCATCATGTTGAGTCAATGCAAGCGGCAGTAATGCTTGCAAACACCTTCGTCAATGCGGGGGACATTGTGCTACTTTCTCCTGCTTGTGCCAGCATCGATATGTTTTCGAATTATATGGAACGTGGTCAGCAATTTATGGATGCCGTAGGGAGGGTTAATGAGCACTAAGCAAATGAATTTTTTCCCAGCGTCCTTCACTTCAATTTTTAAAGAAATTAAGGGAGAGCGCACCGCTAAACATGTTCCTCTATATGACCGAACCTTGTTTGCGCTCGTATGCTCACTTATTTTAATTGGTTTTGTCATTGTTGCGTCTGCTTCTATGCCTGAAGGCCAGCGGCTAACTGGTAATCCGTTTCACTTTATTCAGCGTCACGCATTTTACGTTGCTGGGTCAATTATGATTATGGTTATTGGTTTACAAATACCAATGAAAGTATGGCAAAAGTACAGCGGTTGGATTCTCCTACTGTCCATTTTGGCGCTTATTTTGGTGATCGTTGCTGGTAAAACCGTTAATGGTAGCCAACGTTGGCTTGCGCTTGGTCCAATAAATATTCAAGTGTCTGAAATTGCTAAGTTGACATTCTTTTGCTATCTCGCTGCCTACATCGTTCGTCGTCATACCGAAGTCACCGAACGTGCTAAAGGCTTTTATAAGCCCTTAGCTGTATTTGTCATTATTGCCGCATTAATTCTAAAGCAGCCTGATTTGGGCACTGTGGTGGTGATGTTTGTAACCACCGTAGGAATGCTGTTTTTAGCAGGCGCCAAAATTCGAGATTTCTTTGCACTGATTATCGTTGGTGTTTCTTTGGTTGTCGGATTAATCATCTTTGAGCCATACCGTATGGCGCGAGTAACGTCATTTTTAGATCCGTGGCAAGATCCTTTTGGTAAGGGTTACCAATTGACACAATCACTGATGGCGTTTGGACGTGGTGATTGGTTAGGGCAAGGGCTAGGTAACTCAATTCAAAAACTAGAATATTTACCTGAAGCTCATACTGACTTTATTTTTGCCATTTGGGCCGAAGAAACAGGCTTAATTGGTGTCTTTGCTTTATTAATTCTTCAATTAGTATTAGCATTGCGCGCTTTAAATATTGGCCGAAAAGCCTTATTAGCAGAGCACTTTTTTACAGGGTATTTAGCCATGGGAATTGGTTTGTGGCTAAGCTTTCAGGCAGCGGTAAATACTGGCGCCGCAAGTGGTATTTTACCCACCAAAGGTTTAACGTTGCCGTTAGTCAGTTATGGCGGCAGTAGTTTATGGGTTATGACTTTGGCAATCGTTATTTTATTAAGAATTGACCATGAACGCAGGCTCGACTGTGTGCAGGCGACGCATCGAGGAGCATCATAATGAGTAAGCGTTTATTAGTGATGGCTGGTGGTACTGGTGGCCACGTATTCCCAGGACTTGCAGTGGCAAATATGCTGCGTGAGCAAGGGTGGCAAATCCACTGGCTTGGTTGTGCAACGAGAATGGAAGCTGATTTAGTACCAAAACACAATATTGATATTTCATACATTGATGTTGAAGGCGTGCGCGGTAATGGGATTGTTAGACTACTTAAAGCACCGTTTAAGCTGATGCGATCAGTATGGCAGGCAAAACGCGTGATAAAGCAGTTTAAGCCAGATGTGATATTGGGCATGGGCGGTTTTGCTAGTGGGCCAGGTGGTATTGCCGCAAAAATCGCTGGCATTCCTTTAGTGCTGCATGAACAGAATGCAGTTGCCGGCATGACCAACCGATATTTAGCTAAGATGGCCACTAAAGTAATGGTAGCTTTCGATGGCGCCTTGCAAGAACACAAGCCGCAGGTTGTTGGTAATCCTGTGCGACAGGATATTGTTAATCTGGGCAGATTGTCACCACAACAATCTGAAATACAGTCAAAAGAACCGTTAAAAATATTATTAATTGGTGGCAGTTTGGGAGCGCGAGCGCTCAATGAAATACTGCCTCAAACATTACCATTATTGAGTGACGTTGATTTGGTGCTGAAACACCAAGCCGGTAAGAATAACAGTGAAGGTGTTATCAACGCATATAAAGCGTCTGTTGATGATTGTGATAGTTATATTCAAGTCAGCGATTTTATTGATGATATGGCCGCTGCCTATCAATGGGCAGATATGATTATTTGCCGTGCTGGAGCACTGACAGTATCGGAAGTCGCTGCAGTTGGGGTGCCAGCGATTTTTGTTCCACTGCCTTATGCCGTGGATGATCACCAAACTAAAAATGCACAAGCGTTAAGTGATCAAGGTGCTGCAGTTGTTATGCAGCAATCTTTAATGACGCCGCAGTCATTGAGTGAACAAATTAGGGCCATGAATATTGATGGTCAATTAGAAAAAATGCATTACGCAAGCGACTCGCTTGCTATTGTGGATGCAACAGAACAAGTAGCGAGTGCCATTGCGCATTTAGCGCATACTGATTTTGTTGTACCAAAGAAAACGGAAGTAGTTTAATGACAAAGATTTGCAGCGATAAGCTTAGCCAATTACGCCAACGTGTACCTCAGATGAGACGCGTTGACCGTATCCATTTCATCGGCATTGGTGGTGCAGGGATGGGCGGTATTGCTGAAGTATTAGCTAATGAAGGCTATCAGGTGACGGGATCAGACCAAGCGACTAATCGTGTTACTTCACGTTTGAGTGATTTAGGGGCAACGGTTTATCTTGGACACAGCGGTGAACAAGTCGAAGGTGCCTGTGTTGTTGTAGTTTCAACAGCCATTGATGAGTCGAACCCTGAAATTATTCGCGCCAAAGAATTGCGTATTCCAATTGTTCAACGAGCACAAATGTTGGCTGAATTAATGCGATTTAGGCATGGTATTGCAGTTGCTGGAACGCACGGCAAGACAACAACAACCAGTTTAACGGCGAGCATATTTGCCAAAGCACAACTTGATCCAACTTATGTTATTGGGGGGCTGTTAAATAGCTCCGGTACCAACGCTAAATTAGGCTGTAGCGAGTATTTAATTGCAGAAGCTGATGAAAGTGATGCGTCATTCCTTCATTTACAGCCAATGGTCACTATCGTTACCAACATTGAAGCGGATCATATGGATACGTATCAGGGTGACTTTAGCAAACTTGAAGATACATTCATTGAGTTTATGCATAACCTACCATTCTACGGTTTAGCAGTGCTATGCATTGATGATCCTATTAACCGTCAATTGTTGCCACGTATATCTCGTCATGTGACGACGTATGGCTTTAATGAAGATGCCGATTTACGTGCATCAGATTTTTCACAGGCAGCTAATAGCAGTAGTTTTGTTTTACATCGTAAAAATCACGAACCGCTTGCTATTACACTTAATCTTCCTGGTCGTCACAACGTATTAAATGCGATGGCTGCTATTGCGGTAGCAATGGATAGTGAAATCAGTGATAAAGATATTGTCGATGCACTGAGTGAGTTTCAAGGTATTGGCCGCCGCTTTGAACAGCTAGGTAATTTTAATACCGAGCAAGGTAAAGTCATGCTAGTCGATGATTATGGCCATCACCCAAGTGAAGTTGCCGCTACGATAAAAGCCGCTCGTGACGGGTGGCCAGATAATCGTTTGGTCATGATTTATCAGCCCCATCGTTATACCCGTACACGGGATCTTTATGAAGACTTTGTTGATGTTTTATCGCAAGTAGACGAATTGATTTTGTTAGAAGTTTACAGCGCTGGCGAAGATCCTATTGTTGGTGCTGATAGCCGCGCATTGTGCCGCAGTATTCGCGCTCATAGTTCATTGGAACCAATCTTCGTTTCTGACATCGAACAGTTGCCGCCACGGCTAACACAGGTTATGCAAGACGGTGATTTAGTATTAACGCAAGGCGCGGGTAATGTTGGCGTGTTAGCTAAACGCTTAAGTGCAATGGCACTAGATATTAATAAAATGAATGAAAGAGGACCACATTAATGGCTGAGTTTGGAAAAGTGGCCGTTATGTTCGGTGGAAACAGCGCTGAACGTGAGATTTCCCTAATGTCGGGACAGGCTGTATTAGACGGATTACAAGCTATTGGTGTTGATGCCCATGCGTTTGATCCAAAAAATACGCCGCTAAGTGAATTGACCGAACAAGGTTATGAACGCGTCTTTAATGTATTACATGGTCGCGGCGGTGAAGATGGCACAGTACAAGGAGCGCTGGAGTTTTTAAATATTCCTTACACTGGCTCTGGCGTGTTAGGCGCTGCATTAGCAATGGATAAAATCAAGACAAAACAGGTGTGGTGTGCGCTTGGACTACCAACTGCAAAATTTGCAGTGGTTTGTAGCAAGCAAACAATCGATTATCAAGCGATCTTAGATGAGCTCGGCGGTGTTGTAATGGTTAAGCCTGCCAATGAAGGCTCAAGTATCGGCATGGCAAAAGTCGATAATGTTAGCGACCTTAAATCCGCTATCTCGGGTGCTACTGAGTTTGATAATGAGATATTACTTGAACAATGGATCGATGGTGGTGAATACACGGTATCGATTCTAGGCGACAAAGCATTACCAGCTATTCACATGACGACGCCGAATGATTTTTATGATTATCAAGCTAAATATCAATCGGACAATACACAATATCATTGTCCTTGTGGGCTGCCTGCTGATGAAGAGAAAGAATTAGGTGACATTGCTGTCAAAGCTTTTAACGCAGTTAATGCTAAAGGCTGGGGACGAGTCGACTTTATGCGCGGTCAAGATGGCCAATGGTATTTGTTAGAAGTAAATACAGTACCGGGAATGACAACATCAAGTTTGGTACCTAAAGCGGCAAAGGAAGCTGGTTTGTCATTTAATCAATTAGTTAATGATATTCTCGAACAAACGTTGGTGAAATAGATTTGTGAGTAAAAGGCAGCTAACACGGTGGCAAAAGTTTAAAATAGTTGATCACTTTTATTGGAGCGGTGTGCTGTTTTTTGGCCTAGTTATCGTATTTATTATGTATTTGGGTCATAAAATGACCGAGAAGATGATGAATGCGCAAGATATGCCTGTATCAACACTACAAATTATTGGGACAAGGCCGTATAGTAGCGACCTAGAAATTCACCAAGTGTTGTGGGATCTCAGCGAGAATGAAAGTTTTTTCTCATTGAATGTTGAAGATGTCCAGCAGCGATTGGAAAACATTCCATGGATCAAGCGCGTTGCCGTGAGGCGCCAGTGGCCAAATGGGTTGATTATCCATGTTACTGATCAATCCCCCGTCGCTTATTGGAATGAAACACAATTATTAAATGACAGTGGTGAAGTGTTTAATGCGCCGACTGACCGGATAAGCTCATGGCTACCGCATTTTTCAGGAGCTGATGACATTGCTAGTAATGTGTTATCAGGTTATCGCGCATTATGGCCATTATTAGAAAGTGAAGGATTAACATTAAGCGAAATTTCGCTTACACCACGCCAGTCATGGAATGTGACATTGGCAAATGGCAGTAAATTAGTACTTGGCCGTGGTAACGATGTCATCAGAAACGTGAGAATGGAGCGTTTCTTAAAGGTTTATAAACATGTTTTACCGCAAGGTAAGCAAATTGATTATGTTGATTTACGTTACGACGCAGGGTTCGCCGTTAATTGGAAGAAACAGCTAGGAGATACAGCCAAAAATGAGCAAGGCTAATGAAAGAGATCTAATCGTTGGATTAGATATCGGTACATCAAAAGTCGCCGTAATTATCGGAGAAGTCCTAGCCGATGGCGATCTTAGTATTGTTGGAATCGGTAGTCAGAAATCCAAAGGCATGGAAAAAGCTGGCGTCAACGATCTCGATTCTGTGGTTAAAGCCGTACAACGTGCATTAGATGAAGCTGAGTTAATGGCTGATTGTCAGGTGACTTCGGTTAACTTGAGTATTTCTGGTAAACACATTGCTTGTCAAAATGAAAAAGGCATGGTGTCAATCAATGATGAAGAAGTGACGCAATACGACGTTGATAGCGTGATACATACTGCTCGCTCTGTAAAAGTATCTGATGATCGCCGCATTCTTCATGTCATGCCAACCGAATATGCGATTGACGTGCAAGAAGGCATTAAATCGCCAATTGGTATGTCAGGTATGCGAATGGAAGCTCAAGTACACATGGTGACGTGTGCAAGTGACATGGCAAAGAATATTGAAAAGTGTGTTCAGCGTTGTGGGCTGAAAGTTGATGAACTCGTATTTTCTGCTATCGCATCAAGTTACAGCGTACTAACTGACGATGAAAAAGATTTAGGTGTTTGTTTGGTAGATATGGGCGGTGGCACGATGGATATCGCTGTGTATACCAACGGTTCACTGCGTCATAGCGCAGTGATCCCAGTTGCCGGTGCACAGGTTACTTCTGATATTGCCAAAATTTTTAGAACGCCGTTATCTCATGCTGAAGATATTAAGATTGGTCATGCCTGTGCACTCAGCCAATTGGTTGGCCAAGAAGATAATATTGAAGTGCCATCTGTAGGTGGTCGTCCGACGCGTACTATGTCACGCCATACATTGGCAGAAGTGGTAGAGCCGCGTTATCAAGAGCTTTACGAATTAATACTAAATGAATTAACGCAAGCTGGTTTTAGTGAGCAGATTGCAGCAGGTATCGTCTTAACTGGCGGTACTGCGAAAATTGAAGGAGCTGTTGAGTTTGCTGAGGCCTGTTTTGGCATGCCAGTTAGATTAGCAAACCCAATGCCAGTCAAAGGATTAAGTGACTACGTACAAGATCCAAGTTATGCCGCTGGTGTCGGCTTATTAAAGTTTGGCAGCGTCATGCGAGAAAATGCACGTAGTGAAGAGACACAAAGTAGCGGAGTGAGTTTTGTCAGCCGCATTAAAAATTGGATAAAAGGCGAGTTTTAATTGTTATCCACAATTAAGGTTTGTTAATTAAGCGCAACGGAGAGAAGTTATGTTTGAATTAATGTCAGATCACGCAGAAGAAGCGGTCATAAAGGTAATCGGTGTTGGCGGTGGTGGCGGTAACGCTATCGAGCACATGGTTAAGAGAACAATTGAAGGTGTTGAATTTATTGTCGCGAATACAGATGCTCAGGCACTACGTAATTCGTCGGCAGAGAGCACAATCCAAATTGGTAAAGGTACAACAAAAGGACTTGGCGCTGGCGCCAATCCACAAGTTGGCCGTGAAGCTGCAATTGAAGATAAAGAAGCTATCATGGCAGCGCTTGATGGTGCTGATATGGTCTTTATTGCTGCCGGAATGGGCGGTGGTACGGGCACAGGTGCTGCACCTGTTGTTGCTGAAGTTGCAAAAGAAATGGGTATTTTAACGGTTGCTGTTGTCACTAAACCATTTAACTTTGAAGGCAAAAAGCGTTTGAATTATGCAGAGCAAGGCATTGACATGCTAAGTGAATGTGTTGATTCATTAATTACTATACCAAACGACAAGCTGTTGAAAGTTTTAGGTAAGGGTACAGGTCTATTACAAGCATTCGAAGAAGCAAATAATGTCTTACTTGGTGCTGTTCAAGGTATTGCCGAACTTATCACGCGTTCAGGTTTAATCAACGTGGATTTTGCTGACGTTAAAACTGTAATGGCTGAAATGGGTACTGCAATGATGGGTACTGGTATTGCAAGTGGTGATGAACGTGCTGATGAAGCCGCAGAGCTTGCGATTTCAAGCCCATTACTTGAAGATATCGATTTAGCAGGTGCTCGCGGTATTCTTGTAAATATCACGGCTGGCATGGACATCAGTATTGATGAGTTTGAGACTGTAGGTAACGCTGTTAAAGGGTTTGCTTCTGAAAATGCGACTGTTGTTGTTGGTGCTGTTATTGATCCTGATATGACAGATGAGCTACGTGTCACTGTTGTTGCGACAGGTATCGGCGCTGAAGCACAACCAGATATTAAGCTAGTGAAGCCAGAAGAAGTTGTGGCGGCGCCGCAACCAATTCAAGCTGAACCTGCTGCCGAAGAAGATACTATGGCTGCTGCTGTTAATAGTCAGCCACAGAGCACTAATAATGGTGGCTTGGAATACTTAGATATTCCTGCGTTTTTACGCAAACAAGCAGATTAATCTGCCGTTAAGCTATAGATCGCGATAGTACAAAAACTGTTGGCGAGCTCACTATCTTAAACATTGCCTAATTCATTCGTTTGTTTGAAAGGCGCGTTTTATGATAGAATGCCCGCCGTTGTAGATGTAGACATCAGATAGGGGTTGCTAATTTATGATTAAGCAAAGAACATTAGGTCAAGAAATTGATGCCGTTGGCGTAGGCTTACACTCGGGTGAAAAAGTTACCTTGGTATTAAAACCTGCACCGGTTAACACGGGTATTATTTATCGCCGAACAGATTTAACACCACATGTGGATATTCCAGGTGATGGTATGCTAGTTCGTGAAACGACGTTATGTACCTGTCTGATTGATGATGCTGGCCATAAAATTTCTACAGTTGAACATATTTCTTCAGCTCTGGCAGCATTTGGCATTGATAATGCCATCATCGAAGTTGATGCGCCTGAAATTCCAATTATGGATGGCAGTGCGAGTCCTTTTGTATTTTTATTACAATCTGCTGGTGTGCAAGAGCAAAACTCTCCCAAGCGCTTTATACGAATTAAGAAACCAATTCGTATAGAAGATGGTGATAAGTGGGCTGAATTTACTCCTTATGAAGGATTTAAAGTTGACTACGCTATCGACTTTGCACATCCAGAAATTAGTAATACTAAACAACATTTAACAATGGACTTTACCAAAGCATCATTTGTACGTGAGATATCTCGTGCTCGTACCTTTGGTTTTATGAGTGATATTGAACTTTTACGTGCCAATAACCTAGCATTAGGTGGCAGCATGGAAAATGCCGTTGTTTTAGATGAGTATCGTGTATTAAATCCAGATGGCCTGCGTGTTGACGATGAGTTCGTTAAACATAAGGTGTTAGATGCCATTGGCGATCTTTACTTAGCGGGTCACAGCATTATTGGTGAGTTTAAAGCCTTTAAAGCTGGTCATGCAATTAACAATATGTTGGTTCGTGAAATGTTAGCGCAAGCTGATTGTTTTGAAATGGTGACTTTTGAAGAAGAAGAAACCTCACCAATTTGTTATGGCGAGACTCATTTAGTTACCGCTTAACTATCAAATTATTTATCACGATCAGCTAATTTAGCTAATCGTGATAAAGTTGCCGCCAGCTCTGGTGGTGCGTGTTCGGCCAAAGCAACAAGATGTTGCGCCGTATCAGCCGATATTTTCCTTGGGTTCGGTTTAGGCTCTTCAGGCTTTTCATTAAACAGCTGTGGGTTAACAATAAGCTCAATAGTATGTAATGAAGGCGAAATGTGTTCTTGCATATGAGATAGAATGGACTGACTTAACTGCAATAATCGCGTTTTCCATACGCCTGATGCCACCTCAATAACTAAGATCCCTTGACGTAAGTTGGCTACTCGGCAATATTCTTCACAACCTGGAATGAGTTGTGTTGTTAAAAATTGGTTAATAACTTGTAATTGACCTGCTTTTTGTTGTATTTTGGCCAGCTTACCGGATTTAGCTGTTAATACATCTTGCAGTGTGTCTGGATTATAGCGTGATTTCATAAGCGTTTTGAACAAGAGAGAGTAGGTATGAGTGTAGCAATTAACGAGTCGTCTAACCATTCAAAAATAAAGACGAACGAGTCATTTTCAATTTTCTCTGTTAGCGCAAAAAAAATAGCAGCTGTTGCTTTACTTCAACTTAGTGTAGTCGCTGTGACTGGATATTTTACTTATCAATACTATGTTGAGCCTGCATTATTATCACATGCAATCGATGAGAAGAGTGAACATCTAGTTAATCAACAAACGCAAGTTGATACGTTGAAAATTCAAACAACCGCTCAATTGTCTGTGCTAGCTCAACGCATGGGGATTCTCACCGCGCGAATGAACCGTATCGATGCATTAGGCGAACGACTCGCAAAATCTGCTGATTATAGTGAATTTAACTTTGCGCAGTTGCCTGCTGTTGGTGGACCTGAACAATATTCAGGTATTGAACAAAGCAGTGAGTTATCAGCCTTGTTATCTCAAATGGATATCTTATTACTTCATATTGATAGCCAACAAGATCAGCTTAATTTATTAGAGACTGTGATGCTTAATCACGAAATCCATGATGATAGTTTAATCGCTGGTAGACCAATCAATCGCGGCTGGTTGTCGTCACTATATGGTATGCGAAATGATCCATTTAATGGCAAGCTAACAATGCATAAAGGTGTCGATTTTGCTGGTAAAGACGGCGATGATGTTATGGCCACCGGCGCAGGCGTCGTTACATGGTCTGGTCGTCGCTATGGTTATGGGCTGTTAGTTGAAGTTGACCATGGTGCAGGGTTGAAAACTCGCTATGCTCATGCCAAAGAACTTAAGGTCAATGTTGGTGATGTTGTATCCAAAGGTGAAGTCATTGCATTAATGGGTAACACTGGTCGCTCAACAGGGGCACACGTCCACTATGAAGTGTTGAAAAAAGACAAGCAGATTAACCCGCGTAAGTATATTTATCGTTAATCCTCATTTAATAATTTAAGCCGCTGTTCTCAGCGGCTTTTTTATTTTATGGCGCCATTGAAATATTATTTTTCATCCCCATGTCTTGTTATGTATCCGTAGTGCAGTTGATTTAAATTTGTAGAACCGATAATAAACCTAACTTTCCTATTAGTGAGGTGAATTAGGGGTATCTTATCTAGCTTAAATCAATAATAATAAGCGGCGAAAAATTAAGAATAAGATTGGCAGTGCACGTCAATCGCCAGTCAATAAAAAAAATATGGCCAATTAGATGTTAACAAAGATTTTTACTTCAGTATTTGGTAGCAAGAATGACCGTACGCTTAAAAAGATGCGTAAAGTTGTTGCCTTAGTCAATGAGTTAGAGAAAGAAATAGAAGCGCTGTCTGACGACGAGCTAAAACAAAAAACTGCTTACTTTAAAGAGCAATTAGAAGCAGGTAAAACCTTAGATGATATTTTGCCTGAAGCATTCGCGGTTGTTCGCGAAGCGAGTAAGCGTGTATTCGAAATGCGTCACTTTGACGTTCAGCTTATTGGTGGCATGGTTTTACAGTCTGGTCGTATCGCCGAGATGCGTACAGGTGAGGGTAAAACATTAACAGCTACGTTAGCTGCATACCTAAATGGCTTAACTGGCAAAGGCGTTCACGTTATTACCGTGAATGATTATCTTGCTGCGCGTGATGCTAATAACAACCGTCCGTTATTTGAATTTTTAGGAATGTCTGTTGGTATTTGTGTGTCTGGTATGGGACATGAAGAAAAACAAGCGGCTTACAACAGTGATATTACGTACGGTACCAATAACGAATTCGGTTTTGACTACCTTCGTGATAACATGGCGTTTTCACCTGAAGAGCGTGTACAGCGTCCATTAAATTTTGCCATCATCGATGAAGTTGATTCAATTTTAATTGATGAAGCTCGTACGCCGCTTATTATTTCTGGTGCGGCAGAAGATAGCTCTGAATTATATCGTAAAATTAACGAGTTAATCCCTCAGCTAACTAAGCAAGATAAAGAAGATACCGAAGAATACACTGGCGATGGTCACTACACGGTTGATGAAAAATCTAAACAGGTTCATTTGACTGAAACCGGCCAAGTGTTCGTTGAAGAGATGCTGCAAGAAAACGGATTAATGGGTGAGTTTGACTCGTTATTCTCAGCGGCAAATATTAGCTTATTGCACCATGTAAATGCAGCATTGCGTGCGCATGTCTTGTTTGAGCGTGACGTTGATTACATTGTTAAAAACGGCGAAGTTATCATTGTTGATGAGCATACTGGTCGTACAATGGAAGGTCGTCGTTGGTCTGAAGGTTTACACCAAGCCATTGAAGCGCTTGAAGGCGTTGATATTCAAAACGAAAATCAAACTCTTGCATCGATTACATTCCAGAATTATTTCCGTATTTACGATAAGTTATCTGGTATGACGGGTACTGCTGATACAGAAGCATTCGAATTCCAGCACATTTATGGCCTAGACACCGTTGTTATCCCAACAAACCGTGACATGGTTCGTAATGATATGGCTGATTTGATCTTCATGTCTGCAAAAGAGAAATATGAAGCTATCATTGTTGATATCAAAGCATGCCAAGAGCGTGGTCAACCGTCGCTAGTTGGTACTATTTCAATTGAATCGTCTGAGTATTTATCTGATTTACTAAGAAAAGAGAAAATTGAACATAGCGTACTTAATGCTAAATTTCACCAACAAGAAGCTGAAATTATCGCCAAAGCTGGTGAGCCTGGCCGTGTAACTATTGCAACTAATATGGCTGGTCGTGGTACGGATATCGTTCTAGGCGGTAATTGGCAAGCACAAATCGAAGGCATGAAAGAGCCGACTGAAAAGCAAATTGCTCACATTAAAGAGCAATGGAAAATTCAGCACGATAAAGTGTTAGATGCAGGTGGTTTGTACATTTTAGGTACAGAACGTCACGAATCTCGTCGTATCGATAATCAATTACGTGGCCGTGCTGGTCGTCAAGGTGATGCTGGTGCATCACGCTTCTATCTGTCGATGGAAGATAGCTTGATGCGTATATTCGCCTCTGAGCGCATGACTGGCATGATGAAAAAGCTTGGTATGGAATACGGTGAGTCAATTGAGCATCCGTGGGTGAATCGAGCGATTGAAAATGCACAGCGTAAAGTTGAAGGTCGTAACTTTGATATGCGTAAGCAGCTGCTTGAGTATGATGATGTTGCTAACGATCAGCGTAAAGTGATTTACGAACAACGTAACGAGTTAATGGATGAAGCTGATGTATCAGCAACCATTAGTAATATTCGCGGCGACGTTGTTGAAAAGACTATTCGTCAATATATTCCGGTGCAATCACTTGAAGAGCAATGGGATGTTGAAGGGCTTGAAGAGCGATTAAAAGAAGATTTCTTAGTTGAAATGCCTATTGGTCAAATGTTGAAAGACGACGACAAACTCCATGAAGAAAATCTCGTTGAGAAAATTCAAGAAGTGGTAGGCCAAGCTTATGAGCTTAAAGAGCAAATGGTTGGTAGTGATGTACTACGTCAGTTTGAAAAAGCTGTTATGTTGCAAACGCTTGATGGCTTGTGGAAAGACCATTTAGCGGCGATGGACCATTTACGCCAAGGCATTCATTTACGTGGCTATGCGCAAAAGAATCCAAAGCAAGAATTTAAACGTGAGTCGTTTGAGTTATTCCAAGATTTATTAGAATCGCTTAAAACTGATGTCATTGTATTATTATCTAAAATTCAAGTTCAAAGTCAGGAAGATGTTGATGCAGTAGAAGAGCAACGACGTCAACAAGAAGCGACAGAGCTTGAGTTCCAACACCCAAGTGCTGGTGAAGAAGACGAGAGTCACGGACAGAATGCTCAACAGACGGTTATTCGTGAGACAGAAAAAGTTGGTCGTAATGAACCTTGTCCTTGTGGTTCAGGTAAGAAATACAAACAGTGTCACGGTAAATTGAGCTAGTAGTTTATTAGTTTTACACCGTAAAAATGCCAATTAGTTTTGCTAATTGGCATTTTTTTTATCTCGAATAAAGAATTAATTTGTAGGGGAACATCACTACATCATTAATTATCTTATCTACTTTATAAGCGCAACTGATAGTTACTGTCACTATGGCTATTTCATTGAGACTCGAGGTGAGTGGATTGGATAGTGGGGCACTGGCTTGTGGTTCTAATGATAATCTTAGAATTTCGCGTGGTAATTTAAGCTCATAAGTAGAATGAGTGAGAAATGATGCTTCTATAAAAAAAGCCGCGGTGATATTGCTATCACGGCGGCTTGTTATTTATAAATGGGGTTAGCTAACTTTTGTTAGCGCGCCGCCTTTGAGTTGATATTGACTCGTTTCAACCATGCCAAGGAAGTCATCACGCTTATCATAGAAGCTTGTTGTGACGTAATTAACATCATCCGACGTTGTTGGGAACTGATGAAAATCGACAGTGAAGCTGTCGCTATTTGCTGTTACAACACCAATACCATGCTTCCATAGCTCTGACATTTTTAACGTGGTAGGAACGTCACTTCGCGTAGTCGCTGTTTGAGTTAACAAGTTAAAGAATGGATTGAGTGCTTTAAAGGTTGCAGCTGATTCAGGTGCTAGCGAAGATGCTAGTCCTTGAAGCGCGTCATCGATAAAGGTGCCTTGTGTTCCTGACGAGATAGACGATGCGGTAAATCCATAACTACGAAGGCCTGTAACGCTACTTGGTGCATGTTCACTAACGTAACTTGAATGAACATCACCTGATAGAGTTATTACGCCAGCAGCACTTAATAAATCATTGGTAAGTTTTGCTTTAGCTTGCGGGAAACCATCCCAGTGATCGGCATTAACGTAAAAGCGGTTCTTAAACAGTGCGGGAATTGCGTCAGAGTCGAACATTCCTTCTAGTTGTGGGATGCCAGTTGATACGCGGTCGCTACTCAAATCAAAGATTAATGGTGCAAATGACACTGAGCTACCCATAACTTTCCACGTCGCTGTCGATGTCATCACTTGTTGGCTTAACCATGCCGTTTGTTTATCACCAAAGGCATTTTGTGATTGTGGATCAATCGATGCTTTATAACCAGCGTAAAGATCAAATACGTCTTTAACAACCATGTAACGACTGCCAAGTTTAGAGAATAGTGCGGCTTTACCTAATGTCATATAGGCAATGCCACGCTCTAAACCGTCGCTGCTTAGCACATCAAGGTTATACACAGCTTTAAGCGAAGCTGGAATTTGTTTAATAATTTCATTTAAGTAATCAATAACAAGTTTACCGCTAACCACTTTAGCCGCCATTGCTGCGCCTTTAGTCGACGCAGTTTGTGCATCATCGCCAACAATTGACATATAGTCAGCTTTGTAAAGGCCTGCAACCACATCGGTTAGTACGGTTTTAAGTACGTTGTACTGTGGCGCGTCAATATCGATATACGCCATAAATGTCGCTTGAACAAAGGCGGTAGCATTTACTAAAGGAATACTCTTAGCTTGGGCAATAACAGCTGATGTTGTTGCTTGATCCATGACTACAGTGCCAGGAAAAGCATCTTCAGGAATTAAATGATCAGGACGATGTGTTCTAAAGTCAGTCATTAACAATTTAACGTGTTTACCAAAATCAAAATCACGGTAAATTGTTGTATTCGGGAATAAATGATCTTCTGAAATGGCAAGTTCGCCCTTTCCTAAATCGACAGTTTTGTCACTGGCGTGCTCATGATCGATTGGCATATATTCAAAATACACGCGCTCTGAGTTTTGCTTGCGTTGTAAATTTTTCTCATCACTTGCACCATCAGTCGTGGTTGCAACGTTTTGCCAGCTATCATCACTAAATTCGTGATCGTCCCAAATTGCAATCATTGGGAAGTTTTCATGAACCTCTCGCAACACTTCATCACTGCGGTAAGTTTTATAAAGTTCTCGATAATTAGACATGCTTTGCGCAGAATAATAAGCTTTGTCGCCTTGGCCTATTTTTATCGCGCCGTCAGTATCACTAAATTCAAAAGAACGACCGTCTACATTTTGAAATTCTGGATCACCCGTTGTTTCATAGATGTAATCACCAAGGTGCACAACAAAATCAAGCTCAGGTTGGTTCAATACTGAAAGGTAAGCATTATAGAAACGACCTACATAATCCTGACAACTTACAAAAGCGAATTTAACTGCTTGATCTGCTGTAGTCTCAGGTGCTGTCTTAGTACGACCTACATTAGTGACATATTGTATTTCATCGTTAATGTAAACAAAGCGGTAGTAATAGGTAGTGTATGGGTCTAAATCAGTGACACGGACTTTTAAACAATGGTCATTGTCCTTGTATGCACTAAGCATTTCATCAACGCGAATATCCGTGAACTCTTTGTCAGTAGCGACTTGCAACTGCACTTTAATGTCATCAGCAGCCATGTCTTCAACACGCGTCCATAAAATCACACTATCGGGTTTTGGATCGCCAGACATTAATGATTGAGGGAAAAACTTTGCTCCCGGCTGTAAGCCTGTTGGTTTAGGTGTTGGAGCAGGTGCTGGCGGCGGCGTCGGTGCTGGTGAACTATTAGATGAACCGCCACATCCGGCAAGACCACCCAAAGCAACGGCTGAAGCACTGACCACAATCGTGGACAGGAATTTACGGCGTGTATAACTCATTACTAAAATCCTTTGTTTATTATTTTTGTTGTTGATGTAAGTCCTAGACTTTCATCATTGAGTTTATGTCGTGGTTTAGCACTTTAAAAGGGATTTTTGAAGATATTAAGACAAAGTTCGAATTTGGCGCAAAAGGTAAAACTAACGCACCAATATGGTGCGATCTTGTTAGTGTTTAGATACTTTAAAAGTATCATTTTTCTTTTGTAACAATAGGTTACTAACTTGGTATGGCTCTTGTAACTGTTTGTTTAATTAAATTAAAAACTATAAGGGGTCATCATGAAACTAATTATCGCCATCATTAAGCCATTCAAGCTTGATGATGTGAGAAATTCTATTAGCGAAGCAGGTATCGAAGGATTAACTGTCTCTGAAGTACGCGGCTTCGGTCGTCAAAAAGGACATACGGAGTTGTATCGCGGCGCTGAATATCAAGTTGATTTCCTACCAAAGATGAAGCTAGAAATAGCCTGTGAAGATCGAAACGTAGACCGCGTTATTGAAGCAATTACCGGGGCTGCTCATACGGGAAAAATCGGTGATGGCAAAATATTTGTGACGAACTTAGAAC